>NZ_JBEOVJ010000039.1:0-74644 GCF_040295435.1 Streptomyces sp. NPDC002809 | reverse complement strand
ACACTCCTTATCAACACTAATAACAAACCCCCCCCCCCACCCCGCTCGATCTTCCGCGGGCGCCCCCCCCCGGGGGGGCCGGGGGGGGGGGGGGCGGCCCCCCCCCCCCCCACCGCTCTCACCGCCCGGTCCTCGTCCCGCGGCGGCCCTCGGTGCGTGACTGTCCGCCGCGGCGCCGGCCGGACGCCGTACCCGGCCGGGCGGAACCGGTCCGCGCACGGCGCTGCCCCGCCGTCCGCACCCGTACCGAACGGGCCCCCGCGGCCCGTCCCGTACCGTGACCGCGCCGCACCGTCCGGGTGCTGCGCTCACCGCGCAGGCAGCGTCGCAGCGTCTCCGGATCAAGGCCCTGGTTGCAGGCCTCGTGCAGCAACTGGGCGAAGGTGTATCCAGGATCCAGCCGCAGGGCGAGGCCCAGCGCCACCCTCGCCGACGGCTCGTCACCGGTCGACCACGAGACCCAGCCCGCCAGGGTGAGCGGAGCCGCCGCATGCTCCTCGTACGGCGCGACGCAACGGCGCGCGAGCGCCCGCCACAGTCTCAGCGCGGACTCCGCCTCGGGCCCTTCCATCCACTCCGCGGCCCTGTCCCGGGTCTCCCGGTCCTGGAGGCCCAGAATCACCCCGGCAGCCTCCTCGTGGCTGATCAGCCGGTCGTCGTTGAGATCGGACAGGGAAGGCGTTGCCGCCGGGGCCCGGCCGAGGCGCTCCATGAGTCGTCGGGCCAGGTTCAGGGTGGTGGTGCTGACCTCCCTGCGGCTCTCCTCGTCGAGGAGTTTCGGCACCAGGGCGGCCCCGGCCGAATCCAGGGCGAGCTGCTGTTCCCGGCCCGCCACGCTCGACTGAGGCGCCAGCCTGGCTTCCATCTCGCGCAGCGATCCCCGTACCTGAACACCGGCGTACGTCGCTGCCGCCGCCATCACGGAGGTGCCTGGCATCGCCAACGGGTTTCCCTCGGCCGGGCAGCAGCGGGCGTCAGGGCAGACGTAGGACCAGAACCTGTTGCCGGAGATGCAGAGAGCTTCGAGCACGGGCACGTCCAGCTCCCCGCAGGCGGTGCGCAGCCGTTGGGCCAAGGGCCGCAGCCGCTCCATGGTCTGCCGGCCGGTTTCTCCCTCGGCCGGATCCTGGCAGAGGAAGACGACGATCGCGTCGGGCCGCCCGCCGCGCCGCTCGCTCCCCTTGATCAGGCACTCGGCCAGCTGCCCGGCCACCGATGGCCACTCGTGCGCGGACCGCGGAATACCGAGCCTCAGCCGCCCGCCGAAACGGCCTCGGCCGCCGTGCAGGGCGACCATCACCACGCTGTCGTTCGGATGGAAGCCCATGAGATACGGGAGTGCGTCGGCCAGCTCGGCGGGTCCCCGCAAGGTGATCTGCTGCTCGTCGGACGGTCCGGTGGATTCGTGGTGCTTGTTCATGGGATGACCGTCCCGCAGTGGGAGAAATTCCGCGACCCCCTGTGGATAAGTTATCCACAGGGGGTCGCGGAATGGCGGTCCGCCCACGCATCCACCGACTCGCGGGCGGTACGCGCAGCCATGCCCACCGGGGTCCGGGGACCCTGTCGGGTCAGGCCTGCGGGGTCCACACCTTGGGCCATTCCAGGCCGCGCAGTTTGGCGTCCAGGCCTCCGTCGCAGTACATCAACGTACCCACGCAGTATCCGGACTTGGCGGACAGCAGGAAGAGCACCAGCTCCGCGACCTCCTCGGGGAGGCCCGGCCGGCCCGCCGGAATGGACTTGAGGAAGGTCTCGATCCCTGCCGCGATCTGCGGGTCGTTACGGCCGGCCTGAGTCATCGGGGTGTCGATGAAGCCCGGTGCGATGGCGTTGAGGCGGATCCCGTCGGCGATGTAGTCGGCGGCGCGGGTGCGCGTGTAGTAGGCGATGGCCGCCTTGGTGGCGGGGTAGGTGCGGACTCCGCCGTCGTCGCCCAGAGAATCGGCGAGGGTGCGCGCCGCGTCCTCGTCGCCCGCCAGACAGGCCTCGGCCAGCGCCGGATTCCAGCCGGGCTGTGTGGTCGTGGAGTTCGACGAAGCGAGCACCACGGAGGATGATCCCGCTGCGGCCAGCGCCGGGCGCAGCCCCTCCAGCAGCCCGATGGCGCCGAAGTAGTTGACGGAGACGAGCAGGCTCGCGGGCCGGCCGGCGGCGGCCGAGATTCCCGCGAACGGCACGAAGCCGTCGAGGCGCCCGTCGGAGAGGCGGGTGACTTCGGCCGCCGCGGCGGCACGGCCCTCGGCGGTGCCGAGGTCGGCTTCCACGTCGGTACCGCGCAAGTCGATGCCGATGACGCGGTGCCCTTGCTCGACGAGGCGCGCGGCGATGGAGGCGCCCATGCCGGAGGCGGCGCCGGTGACTGCGATGGTTCCCATGATGGTGTTCTCCCAGTGGTTCGGGTTCACGGCGGGGGTTCGATCCCCAGCAGCAGTTGTCTGTCGTGAGTGGCAGTGGCCCGGCCCGCACGCGGCCCGTGCCGGAGCCGGTGGCTTGCACGCAGTGGCGGCCTGCGTGCGGCGGGTCGCAGGGGATGCGCAGCGAGGGGTGTCCCCTCGGCGGCACGGCGCGCGCCGAGCCGGTTGATCAGGTCAGGTGGCGCCGGACAGCCGGTCCCGTCGCCACGCACCCGAGAGGCGGTCCGGGAGCCTGGGCCAGGGGCGCCGTCGGTGAAGAGCCGCCCTCACGAACGCTCAGCTCCCGCGCCGTCGTCCGTCGACGGTGCGGCGTTCAGCCCCCCGGCAACGAAGGCAGTGACCGCGCCCACCGGCGGGCGCGGGATGCGGCCCAGCTCGGCGTCGTCGGACTGCGGCTCACCGTAGACCTGGAGCAGCAGGTCGAAGGCTATGCGCAGCCGATGCGTGGCCTCCGCAGGGGACAGCTCGGGACGTGCGGCACCCAGCAGCTCCGTCCACGGCGCGGGCCCGAACCAGCGGGCGTCGAACAGGAGCTCGCGGCGACGCAGTACGAGGCGGGCCAGCAGATGCATGAGCATGCGCCCCCTCGGCCGGCGCGTCAGCTCATCGAGCGGCCTGACCAGCAGGTCGACCAGTTCCTCGACGCACGGCGGGTGACCCTCTGCCAGCCGTTGCTCCATCGCGACGAGCGGCTCCGCCCACAGGGGGCCGAGCCGGCGTTCCAGCAAGGCTGCGACCAAGTCCTGCTTGGTGCCGAAGTGATAGTTGACGGCGGCCGGGTTCATGCCCGCCGCCGCGTTGACCGCACGGACGGACACCTGCTCGTAGCCCTTCTCGATGAAGAGGCGCTCCGCGGCGTCGAGCAGCGCCGCACGGGTGGAATCGGTGGCCATACCCCCTATGAGAGCACTCATCATGAAATCTTTCAATCAGTGATTGAAAGCGTTGGGAGTCGCCCCGGGCGGAGCGCCGGGAACCACTCGGGCAGACGTGTCGGGAGTCACCACGGGGAAGCGCCGGGGTGACTCCCACGGGATCAGCCGGCTGCGGCGAGGACCAGGGGAAGCACCTGCGTGCTGCCTGTCTGGCGAAGCAGACGGGCTGCGACCGCGAGGGTCCAGCCGGAGTCCGTGGAGTCGTCCACGAGCAGGACCGGGCCGGGAGCGGCCGCCAGGGAGCCCGCCAGGTCCTCCGGGACGGCGAAGGCGCCGGACAGCGCCTTGAGCCGCTGGGCCGAGTTGCTGCGGCGAGCCGCGTGCGTGCCGTCCGGTCCGGTGTGCGCCAGCGTGCCCAGGAAGGGGAGGCGGCCGATTCCGGCGATGCCCTCGGCCAGGGAGCCGACCAGCTGCGGGCGGGTCAGGGACGGTACGGCGACGACCCCCACCGGCCGGGCGATGGCATCAGGGACATTCGGTGCCCAGCCGCCCGAGGAGCGCGCCCAGTCGGCGAGGACGGCCACCGCGGCCCGGAGGACGTCATCGGGGACCGGCCCGTCGGGTGCGTTCTCCGCCAGCAGCGGGCGCAGCCGGTTGCCCCAGCCGATGTCCGAGAGCCGGCCCAGGGCGCGCCCGGTGGCGCACTGGTCCCTGGCCGGGATGCGCCCCTTGAGCTCGATGCCTAGCGCGGGCATCCCCGTCGGCCACATACGGCGCGGCTCGATTTCCACGCCAGGGCGGTCCAGTTCCTTCGTCGCCCCCGTCAGCGCGTCCGTCGAGACGGAGGAATCGGCCCAGGCTCCCGCACAGTTGTCGCACCGGCCACAGGGGATCGCCCCCTCGTCGTCCAGCTGCCGGCGCAGGAACTCCATCCGGCACCGGGGCGTGCTCGCGTATTCGCGCATGGCCTGCTGCTCCGTCGCCCGCTGCTTGGCCACCCACGCGTAGCGTTCCGCCTCGTACACCCACTCGGCCCCCGTGGCCGTCCAGCCGCCCTTCACCCGCTTGACCGCTCCGTCGACGTCCAGCACCTTCAGCATCGACTCCAGCCGGCTGCGCCGAAGGTCCACCGCCGCTTCCAGCGCCGGCACCGACAGCGGCCGTCCCGCGCCGGCGAGGGCCGAGAGGGTCTGGCGGACCTGCACCTCGGGCGGGAAGGCCGAATCGGCGAAGTAGCGCCAGATGGCCTCGTCCTCCTTGCCCGGCAGCAGCAGCACATCGGCATGGGCCACGCCACGCCCCGCGCGCCCCACCTGCTGGTAGTAGGCGATGGGTGAGGAGGGCGAACCCAGGTGCACGACGAATCCGAGGTCCGGCTTGTCGTACCCCATACCCAGCGCCGAAGTCGCGACCAGTGCCTTCACCCGGTTCTCCTGCAGGTCGATCTCGGCCTGCAGCCTGTCCGCGTTCTCCGTCTTTCCCGTGTACGAGGCCACACGGAAGCCCCGCTGCCGCAGAAAGGCCGTGGCCTCCTCGGCCGCGGCAACAGTGAGGGTGTAGATGATCCCGGAACCCTGCAGGTCGTCCAGGTGCTCGGCCAGCCAGGCCAGGCGATGGGCGGCGTCGGGCAGCTGGACCACGCCGAGCCGCAGGCTTTCCCTGTCCAGCGGGCCGCGCAGCACCAGAGCCTCGCCCGCACCGGTGCCCAGCTGTTCGGCCACATCCGCCGTCACACGCGCGTTGGCTGTCGCCGTGGTGGCCAGCACCGGCACGCCGGCCGGCAGCTCGGCCAGCATCGCCCGCAACCGGCGGTAGTCGGGGCGGAAGTCGTGCCCCCAGTCGGAGATGCAGTGCGCCTCGTCGACCACCAGCAGACCGGTCGTAGCGGCGAGCCTCGGCAGCACCTGATCGCGGAAATCGACGGAATTGAGGCGCTCCGGGCTCACCAGGAGAACGTCCGTCTCACCCCGTTCCACCTCCCCGTAGATCGTTTCCCACTCCTCCGGGTTGGCCGAGTTGATCGTGCGTGCCTGAATACCCGCCCGCGCCGCCGACTCGACCTGGTTGCGCATCAGTGCCAGCAGCGGCGAGATGATCACCGTGGGACCCGAGCCACGCCGCCGCAGCAGAGCGGTGGCCACGAAGTAGACAGCCGACTTGCCCCACCCGGTCCGCTGCACCACCAGCGCACGACGGCGGTCCTGGACCAGAGCCGCGACCGCCTGCCACTGGTCCTCCCGCAGCCGTGCCGAGCCCCCGGGGTCACCGACGAGTTCGGCGAGAACGGCATCGGCTTCAGTGCGGAGCTCCAGGTTGTCCATGCCCCCATGCAACCCGATGACTCGGACAATCGACGACTTCACCCCGCGTGACAACAGACTCACGAACGGTCGGCAGGGCGCGCGCCGATCGCGTACAGAAGATCGAGTACTCCGGCGCGACCACCCCGGACCTCACGTTCACGCAGGTCGAAGCAGTGGCTCAGCGGGAACTCGCACGGTTTGCCCGTTGCGTTGCCCAGGTGGCTCAACCAACTGGATCGCCGCGGCAGGGACCGACCCCGGGCTCACCGCGGTGGGCGTCGAAACCAGAGCCCCGGATTCCCGCGGGCGAACTGCCCGGCACCGGATTTCGCGGCAGGCCGGAGCGAGAGGTGTTTCCGCTGGTCCTCGCTGTTCGGGCGTGACAGATGGCGTCATCCGGTGCGGGACTGGGCAGGGATATCCGCGTCATTCCGGCTGATTACCGTCAGCCGAGCCAATTGCTCGTTGCCGCCCGCCGATACGCCAGGAAGAATTGGACTCGCTCCCCGCACGGTCTCTTCGCGGGCCCGGAAGGGCTGTGCCGCGGCGCGCCCTCACCCGACCCTGCCCGCATCATGGGCGCGTATGCGAAGGGAGGACCGTGACCTTCGGATTCGCTCCGTCCGCAGCCACTTCGATGTCGGCAGCCGCCGACTCCGCCAACCGCCTTGCCAGAATGCTCGAACCGGCCGAATGGGCGGCAGCGGGCATACCGCTCCTGCGCAGCCCCCGCGAGGTGGTCAGCGGCCTGCACGCCAGGCACCGGCCGACCCCGCAAACCGCAGTGGTCGCCGTGCTCGACCACGAGGAACGCCTGGCGGCCAGCGCCTCCTTCGCCCGTCGTTCGGTGACGGCGGACGGCTGGGAGTTCCGTAACTCGCTGCTGGCACACCTGCGCCGCGTCATCCCGCACGATCTCCGTCGCCGCACTCCGGTCCGTACCGCGGTACTGCTCTACTGCCGCGAGGGGGACGAGCGCTGGACGGAGGAGGACGGGGCCTGGATGTGGGGGCTGCGGGACGCCTGCACGCTGCACGGACTGCGTTGCGGCGCGTACATCACGCTGACCGGCGGTGGATGGCAGGTGCTCGGGGAGGGCCGCGGCGGCCGCCGCCCCAGCTCGACCTCTCAGCCGCCCGCGCTCGCCGACACCGCACTGGACCAGGATCCTGCCCCGTCGCGTACCGGCGGCGGTGCGGTCCAGGCGCTGCACCGCACCGCGGCTCGCTGACCCGGGCCGTGGGCCCCGGCCGCCCTCACGGGCAGCCGGGTCACCACGGGCCGACAGGCGCTACGGCTCAAACGCCCACGCCGAGCACGGCGTTGGTCCGCCGCGGCTCAGACACCCGCGCCGAGCACGGCGTTGACCTGCTGCGGGTCGCCGCAGACGATCAACAGGACTCCGGCGCGCCCCTGCGCCGCAGACAGCGCACGCGTGGCGGCTTCGTCGACGGCACCGTTGACCGCGATGATCACCACCGGCCGTGACGTCACCCGGTCCGCGGCTGAGGCGCCGGCGAAGAACACGTCGTCGCCCGCTTCGTGCTGGGCCCAGTACGCGGCTTCGCCGAAGGAGAGCTCGTGTGTCGCCCACGGGTGCTGCTCACCCGTGGTGAGCACCAGGATGTCGCCAGGTGCCCGGCCGGAGTCGAGCAGCAGGTCCACCGCCTCGTCGGCGGCGTCGAGCGCACCGTCGGCCACGGCGGGGATCACCTGGAGCTGGGGTGCGGAACGATTCTCCGGCCGGGACGCCTGGGGCTGGCCGGAGGTGGAGTGCGGGCGCGGCGCCGGGGGCGCGGGCCTCGCGGGGCCGGGACCCGGACGACCGGGGCGCGGCATGGCCGCGGAACGCGGACCGGGTACGGGACGAGGGGTCGACGCGGTACGGCCGGTGGCCGGCGTGGCGCGGGGACCCTGGGCGCTCTCGTGAATCTGAGGCTCCTCGGGGATGAGAGGCATGGGTGGTTGTCTATCAAACGCCGACGCGCAAGGCATCAGCGGGTGGGCACATGTGCGCGATCAGAAGTCGAAGCCGAGCTGGCCCCCGCTTTCCAGTGTGGCCGCCTCGGCGGAGAAGCGGACCTTCTTGAGGTGCTGCCACCTGGGCAGCGCGTCGAGGTAGGACCACGAGAGGCGGTGGTGGGCCGTGGGGCCCCGCTCCTCCAGTGCGGCCCTGTGCACAGGGGACGGGTAGCCGGCGTTGGCACCGAAGGCGAAGTCCGCGTACTCGCCGGAATCCGCGCCGAGTTCGGCCATCACGGCATCCCGGCGGACCTTCGCGATCACCGACGCCGCAGCGACCGCGATGCAGGACTGATCGCCCTTGATGACCGTACGCACCTGCCAGGGGCTGCCCAGGTAGTCGTGCTTGCCGTCCAGGATCACCGCGTCGGGGCGCACCGGCAGCGCCTCCAGGGCCCGCACGGCGGCGAGCCGGAGCGCGGCGGTCATGCCGAGCTCGTCGATCTCCTGAGGCGAGGCGTCACCGAGGGCGTACGCGGTGACCCAGCTCTCCAGCAGCGGCGCGAGTTCCGCGCGGCGCTTCGGGCTGATCAGCTTGGAGTCGGTGAGTCCGGCGGGAGGCTTGCGGAGTCCGGTGACCGCGGCACACACGGTGACCGGTCCGGCCCACGCTCCGCGTCCGACCTCGTCGACACCGGCGACGGTCCTGGCACCGGTGGTGGCGCGCAGTGAGCGCTCGACGGTGTGCGTGGGTGGTTCGTACGGCATGGCGCCAGTAAGCGTACGCCGATGGGCGCGTCCAGAACACCCCGGGGCGTACCTGGTCCCTCTCGGCCGAGGCCAAGCCCTCCCGCACCGAACACCGCGGTCGGCGGCCTCCCCGCGGTGGCCGACCGCACCGTGGGCGCAGGCCGCCTCCGAGCACCTCGAATCCCTGCTCCAGTTGCCCCTGCTCGCCTCGTCGATGAACCCGGCCGGGCACGCCAGGGCTTGGTGTCCTTCCAGGAGGAGACGTCCCGCCCCGCGGCCACGCGAAGTTCCGCCAGACCGCGCCGCCTGCCGCGACCGGGCCGGCCGTGTGACGCTCGCCCGGGCAGGACCCCCGGGCGCATACTGGCCCCATGGACTCGCCCGCACGCGCTCTGGCGCACCTGCGCGAGCGGCTGGGCAGCGCCGTTTTCGCGCGGGTCGCCGGCCCGTCGGGGCCTGCGAACCGCACACGTATCCACGAGACACCCGGTCCGCGATGGTTCGGCCCCGACCGGCCGATCCGCACGGTCCACGGCGATGCGTCCATGTTCATCGGCGGACTCAGGGCCCTTCTCCTTCAGTCCCTGCACCCATTGGCCATGGCCGCCGTGGACGCCCACTCCGGCTTCCGCGGCGATCCCTGGGGGCGGCTGCAGCGCACCAGCACCTTCCTCGCCGTCACCACCTACGGAACCGCGGAGCACGCACAGCAGGCGGTCGACCGAGTGCGGGCGGTGCACAGTCGGGTGAGCGGCACGGCCTCGTCCGGAGAGCGCTACGAAGCCTCCGACCCGCACCTTCTCGGCTGGGTGCACGCCGCCGAGGCCGACAGCTTCCTCTGTGCCCATCAGCGCTTCGGAGCCGAACCGCTCGACGCCGCCGGTTGCGACGGCTACGTAGCCGACATGGCACGAGTCGGTGAATCACTGGGCGTCGTCGACCCGCCGCGCACTCGCAAGGAACTCGACGCCCGACTCGCCGCCTACCGTGGTGAGCTGCGCCGGACGAAAGAAGCGCGCGAGGCAGCGCACTTCATTCTGCTGCACCCGCCGCTGCCCTGGGCCGCCCGCGCACCTTACGTGCTCCTCGCCGCGAACGCCGTCGCCTCACTTCCCTCCTGGGCCCGCAGCTCGTTGGGGCTGCCCCAGCTGCCTGGCCTCGCGGAGGCCTGCGTGCCACCGACCGGGCGCGCGCTGACTGCAGCAATTCGCTGGGTCATGGCCTCGCCGGGCCCGGCGGCCTGATCCGCGCTCGCCCTTCGTGAACTCGCGCTCTCCGTGAACTGGACTCGCGCTCTTCGTGAACTCACGTCCATGTCCGGGCGGCGGCTTCACCGCCGTCCGGGCTCTGTCCCCGCACATATCGCGGTCCGCCGGAGGGTCTGGACTGCGGCGTCCGGTCCGTGCACTCGCACAGCATGGGGACCACTGCTGTACTGGACGCCTTCGGGCGACTCCGGCGATGCGGCGATGCGGCGATGCGGCGAGTGTGCGTGTCAGACACGGGATTTGCCGGACGGGCCCTGGCTTGGTTCTGTCGCGCATCGAGGCGCTCGCGCGAGGCCGGCCTCCCCCGGGCTCGCGAGCGCCGGACCAAGGAGTCCGCGCCGGCCGAGCACGACCGGCCGCCGCCCTTCCTCCGGGCGCGCTCACACCGAAGTCCCCGGCTGCTCCTCCCGGCCGGGCAGCCCTGCCCGGTCAGCCGCGGATCAGTCGATGGCGACGCTGCGGTGGGCGACCGCGCCCCCCGCCGGGGTCCATGTCACGTGGCCGTGGTCGAAACGGCTCGCCCGGTTGTCGGGCGGGCCCGTCTCGTCACTGACCGGGTAACCGAGGAAACCGTTCTCCCAGCCCGTGCTCGCCCACAGGTCGCGGATCGCGCCGTGCACCTCGTGCGGTCCGGTGCGCGGAGTCCAGTAGATGGAGCCGCCCTCGAAGTGGTTGTAGCGGCCCACTCCGTCGGGAGTACCCAGCTCGTCCGTCACGGGATATCCGAGAAAGCCGCCGGCGCCGCCGTGTCTCGCGTACAGGACACGGATGTCCCCGTGCACCTCGTGTGCCCCGGACTGCGGTGACCAGTAGATCGAACCGTTCTGGTAGTCGCGGGCAGCGCCGCGGCCGTCGGGCAGCGGGCCTTCCCCGCTGCCCGCCCCCGCGTCGACCGGTGCCCCCAGCCACGGAACCTGGGCCCACTTGTCGTCGATGAGCGTCATTACGGCCTCCTCGTGCTGTCGTCCGGTCAGTGACCTGCCTCGATCTGGCGCATGCGCGCCGCGAGAACGTCGGAGTAGTGCGGATCCGTGGCGTACCCGGCCGCCGCCACGGCACGCGCGAAGGCGTAGGGGTCGTCGCTGTGGTCGAAGGCGGCGGCGTAGCGGGTGTTGTCGCGCAGGAAGTGGGCGTGGTGCGTGAAGGACTCCTCCGGGGAGGCGTACCGCCGGAACCAGTCCCGCACGATGTACTCGAACGTGCCGTCGGGCCTGGGCGTCACGGAGACGACCTCGGGAAAGGTGGCGTCCGGACGGCGCAGGACCTCGCGGGTGCGCAGCAGTTGGCGGGTGTCCTCGGGGTCGGCCGCCTTCGCCTTGATGCCGAAGAAGTTGTTGCCGGGCGCGCTGCGCCCCCAGTCCGACTCCAGCGCCGCCTGGCCCAGGGTCGTCAGGGCGGGTACACCGAGCTGCGCTTCTCCGGGCTCGGCGAAGGCGTGGTAGCGGTCGTAGAAGTCGGCCGCCCCGGTCGTGGCGGTGCCCCCCGCGGGCCGACCGGCAGCCAGGGACCATGCCGCTTCGACGGGCGCGACGACTCCGGGCCACTGGTCGGCCACCGCCAGCGGATAGCCGGGCACCTGCGACTTGGTGTTCCAGTCGAGGGCCACGTACTCACCGCCCTTGAACAGATAGGCGCGCCCGGAACCGGTGTTGACCGCGCCGTCGACACCTCCCGCGACCCAGCCGGGATCGACACCCTGCCAGCCCGCGGACACCTCCTTCGGATAGCCGGGGTCCTGCCGGTCCGCGGCGATGTCGTACCGCGCGTACTGGGACCCGCGGAAGAAGTACAGCTTGCCGTCCCCCCAGTTCATGGCCGCGTCGATCGCGTCGAAGCCGACACCGGGCCACATGCCGGCGAACGGCAGCGGATATCCCTCGTCCACCTGTCCCCCGGCGATCGGTATGCGGACGTAGGACGGACCGCGGAACACGTACAGCAGGCCCGTTCCCAGGTCGACCGCGGCATCGATGCCGGCGGCGAACTCGGATGGCAGTCCACCCCAGAAGCCGCCGAGGGGCCGGCTCTCGGTGACGGTGTTCGCCTGCCAGTCGAAGACGGCGACCTGTCCGGCGGAAGCGAAGTACGACGTGTTCAAGGGTTCCATCACGGTCTCCTGTCGGGTGCCTGATCACGGCGGTCGACGGTCACACCCCGCTGGGTACGCGCAGGGCCTTCCAGGAGGCCGGGCCCGGAAGACCGTCCGCCTCCGCCCCCCGGTACCCGAGCTTGCGCTGCCACTTGGCGAACGAGTCCCGGTCCGCCTGGGTCCACTGGGGCCCGGGCTCCTTCGCATAGGCCGAGCAGCCCTCCTCCACCAGCCTTCGGCCCATCGCGAGGACGACCGGGCTCTTCGGCGCGGCCTTGAACCACGGCGCACCGGGGAAGGGCACATACGCGGGCGGCGGAGGCCGGCCGGGGTCGTCCATCGGCGGCAACGCGGGCATCGGTGTGCCGAGGATGCCGATGACCTGGGTGCCCAGGCCCAGGACGGTCGTCGTGCTCGATGTGCCGTCGGCCTGTGCGGAGCCCGACCGCAGCAGGAACGGGCCGAACGCGGGTGCCGCCGCGCCGAGAGCGGCATACGCCTCGGCCGTCCAACCGCCCGTGATGCGGACGTTCCGCACCAGCAGGAGAGCCTGCGGGAGGCAGTGCGCGGTGCCGTCCTCGGGTGGGGACGGCACGAGCTGGCCGCGGCGCATCCCGGGCACGTACCAGGCGGGCTCCGCGAACAGCTCCGGGTGCCACCACGGTTCTCCGGCGAGCCGGCGGACCAGGCGCACCAGGGTGTGCTCGAAGTGGATGTGCAGGTCACCGCCGTCGGTCGGGGTACTTGTGGTCGCGGCCTCCGGCACCGGGTCGACGGCCTCGTGGGCTTCCGGAGCGGCGGACGGACGCAGGGAGGGCAGCAGCCTGAGCTTCGAGCTGCTCAACGCCGCGTGCTCCCGGGCGCTGACCACCTCGGAGGGGGCCAGCACATCGGCCTCCCCCGAGTCCATCGCGGTCCGCAGAAGGTCGGCGCGGTCGGCGTCTAGCGCCAGCAGCTTGATCCGCGGAGTGTCCGGCACGGCTTCCGTCAAGTGCTCGGAACGCAGCCGCCACAGTCCGGGATTGGCATCCGGGAGGGAGGCCGCTTCGGCCGACGGCAGGTGCTGCGAGGCGCTGACGGTGGCGTCGAAGGTCTGCCAGTGCGCCGCCCCGCTGGGCGCCGCCCAGTCGTCCGGTTCGAGACTCAGGGGCAGCGCACCGGGGTTGGGGCCCAGGCCCTGCTTCGCGGCGTTGAGCAGGTCCCGCACGCGCAGCCAGGCGTCTGTGTCGGGGGCGGCCGCGGGGCGGCTGTACTGGGCGATCAGCGTGTAGACGGAGGAGGCGGAGATCCCGCTTCCGAGCGCGGCCGGGATCGGCGTGCAGTCGCTCAGCCGCAGCAGCAGCGGGAAGTCGTATTCGGCCCGCAGCCATTCGGAGACGAGCAACGGGTTGACCACGCCGCCCTGCACCATGTCGTCGTCGACCGCCTGGCCCGGCAGTACTGCGAGCGCGAACTTCCCCGCGCCTGCCGTCACGTACGTCCGCAGCAACTGGTCGAGCACTTGCTGGCCGAGGGCGACAGGCAGGTCCTCATGGGTGGCCATGACGGCACCTTCCTCAAGCGGTCGGGGCGGAAGGCGTCGTGGTTGCCCCGGCCGGAGGGGGAGTCGTCGCGTCGGCCCTGGGCTTGTCGGTCCCGTCCTTCTTGGCCTCCTCCTTCTTGGCCCCGTCGTCCTTGGCTTCCTCCTTCTTGGCCTCTTCCTTCTTGGCCTCGTCCTTGGGCGCGTCCACCATGGGCGAGGGAGGGGTGATCTCACCGACCCAGCCCACGATCTGCGAGCCATGGATCTCCAGCGTGCCCCGCTGGCCCTCGGAGTGGAAGTTCCAGCCGTAGTCGCTGCCGCTGCTGGACTCGAAGACGCCGTGGGACTCACCTTCGCTGTGCTGCACCGAGCCGCCGATGCCCAGGTAGCCGGCGGAGCCGCCGAAACTGGTGGAGCTGGTGCTGGTGTTGCTGCTCGCGTCGGCGACGGCCTTCTGGAACGCGTCCCCCGCCGCACCCCAGTTGTCGGCCGAGATCTTCACGTTGCGGACGACCACGAAGCCCTTGGGAACCATCGGCAGCATCTTGTCGGTCTTCCCGGACTGGCCGTCGACCGTGCCGTCGCTGATGCACCCCTTCTCCTTGCCGACGATGTGCCAGCCGTCCATGTGGAAGAGGTCACCGAGCATCCACGGTCGCCGGATGGTCGCCATGAACCACTCGAAGTCCACGGTGGCGTTGGAGGTCTCGTCGTGGAAGCTCGACCATGTGGCGCTGTCCGTGTGCATGCCCGAGGAGGCGCTGCTCTCGGAGTGGGATGCGTCGGCAGAGGCGCCGAAGAAGCCGATGCTGTAACCGACGCTGCCGGAGGTGGAGGAGGAACTGCTGTCGTAGTAGCTCCTCCCGAAGGATTTGCTGCCACCCGCGGCAGCCTTGCTGACGCTGCTGGAATCGGTGTGCACCCCGACCACGCCGAAGTCCTTGTTCTTCCGGTCCCACCAGGAGATGGGGTCGATGTAGGAGTACGGCACGTTGACCGCGACAGCGCCGGCCAGCCCCAGCTGGTAGGAGTCGAACATCGTGCGGGCCTGGGCGATGAACGACGCCGCGGCACTGCCTCCGATGGACTGGGTAGTAGCGATGGCGTCCTCCACCTCCTGACCGCCCATCGCGGCGAGGTCGGCCCTCGCCTTGTCCACGGCGCCCTTGTACTTCACGCTGGTGACGGGCCAGACCTGGCCCTGCGCAGGGTCGGCGGTGGCGGCGGCGAAGGCGCTCGCGAACGCGCTCACCGCGTCCTCGTACGACTTCCTGTTCTGGTTGTAGATCTCATGCTTGCGGGAGTACCCGGTCATGTTGCCGTCGGCGTCGAGCGTGAAGAGCGTCTTCCTGGCGGCGTCTATCCGGGCCTGCACCTCGGGACTGGGCGGCGGCACCGGTTCGGCCTGCATGCCGACCAGCGCGGACTTGTACGCGAAGCTGACCTTGCGGTCCGGCCAGGAGACGGCGATGCCGTCCTTGGTGATCATCAGCATCTCGTCGACGAGGTTCGAGGTGAAGGCCGCGGCCTGGAGCGAGTGCTGGAGCTGCGGGTCGGGCGTGGGCGGGGTCGCCGCCAACGCGGCCGCGGGGGTGGTGGCTTCGGGTGCCGCGGGTGCGGCCGGAGCGGCCGGGGCGAAGCGGCCGTCACTCGACACGGCGGCCGACGTGGCGCCACCGGCCGGTGTCCACGCGAAGGAGTACATGGTGGGGTCGACGGGATAGCCCACCGGCAGGTGCATGTAGATGGCGGATCCGGACGGCTTCCCGTCGGGCCCCACCATGCGTGCCGTGACCGCGTCGTGGATCTGATCCAGCGCGTCGATGAGCGCCTGCGTGACGCCCCCGTTCACCTGGAGTTGGGAATCGACTGACATGGCGACTTCCTTCCCTCTGGTCCACTTGGGGGATGTTTGAGACATATTCGGATAAATTCAGTATCACTCCCCCGAGGGTGCCGTGCACCTCCGAACACGACCGACGCCTCCTCAAGTCACTGTTCGGAGAATGCCCGTTGCGTACCATTAGAAGTGACTATGTCCAGATAGGGGGCAGTTGTCAGGAGGGTGCATCATGGTGGTACTCGCCCATGTCCAATTCGGCTCGTCCCACGAGGACGTGCTCACAGTCCAGCGCGCTCTGATCTCCCGTGGCCGGGAGATCCCTGACGGGGCGACCGGCTTCTTCGGGGCACAGACCCGCACCGCCTACGCCGCGGAACAGCGCGCCCAGGGATACGAGGACACCGACGCCGACGGCATACCCGGGTGCACGTCCCTCACTGAACTCGGCCGCCGGTGCGGCTTCTCCGTCGACTGCGCCACCCCTGCGGCGGGCGCCCCGGCCGGCGGCAGGCTCACCCTCACGCAGGTGACGTACAACGATCCGGGCGACGCCGAGGGGCAGTCCGCGATGGAGCGGTACGCCACGACGGCGTGCCGGCTCACCGGGACGGATCCGCGGTTCGGCGTCCCGGCCCTGGTGACCATCGCCAAGCGGGAGTCGTCGTACAACGCCCGCCAGTGGCGCGTGAACAGAACGGACGTCAACGCCCACGGCCGCCCGATGCCCGACGGGCACCCGCAGAACTGCTCCCGTGGCGCGACCCAGTGCATCCCGTCGACGTTCGCGGCCCATCACCAGTCCGGCACCGCCACGACGCCGTACGACGTGGTGGCGTGCATGTGCGCCACCATCAACTATGTGCGGAGCCGGTACGGCGTGAACCGGGCAGGTTCGGACTTCGCCGCCCGTGTCCAGCAGGCGGATCCCAGTCGCCCCCCGCGCGGATACTGACGGCGGATACTGACGGGTGAACGGTCGTCCCCCGCGCGGCCACCCACGCGTGAACGCTGCGGCCACGAACCGGATCTCGGGTCGTGGCCGCAGCTCCGGATTCAGACGCCGCCCGGATCGGAGGCGGTCGGCGGGCCCCCGGGGCCCGTCTTGGCCGGCTGCGGGCTCGTCGGCCCGCGCACGGCGTCCAGCACCATCTGGCCGCGCCGGTCCACGAACTTGGTGAGCAGTTCCTGCGAGTAGCCGAACACCACAGCCCAGGCGATGATCTGCGCGGACGAGTCGAGGGCGCTGAGCCCGGGCACGAAGTTGCCACGCATCAGGAGCAGCCCCAGTACGGCGGTCAGTGCCCCGGCGGGGAGCTTCAGAAGTGCCGCGGCGACCGGGATCGGATACGGGGTCGATGTTCCTCTGATCTTCCGCAGGGCTGAGGCCGCCGCGACTCCGGCGGCGACGAGGCCGATCACCTCGATCACCACGTAGTCGCCCCAGGAGGTGACGGCGTCGAAGTTCTCGTCGAGATCGGCGGAGGAGGGTGAGTCGTCGCTTCCGGTGGCACAGACCACCCGGTAGGGCACCGGCGATCGGGTGCCGACCGCGTCGATCGACCTGTCCGGGTTGAAGCACATGGGCACCGCCTGCGGCCAGATGGCTGTGAGCACGGCCACCGCTGTCGCCAGGAGCAGCAGGAACCCGGCCACGCAGTACACGATGCGTACGAAGCTTGCAGCTCGCAGCCTTTCGCGCAGGGCGACCGACTGGGCGGCTTCGACGGCTTCCGTGAGCCGGACCAGGTCCTCGCCGGCGGTGACGTTCTGAAGTCGCTCCACGGACTTCCTGCGCAGGTCACCGGCGGACAGGTGGTCGCTGACCACCGCCTTCAGACTGGCCACATAGGGTGACATCTCCTGGGGCGACATGGCGAAGGACTTGACCCACAGCAACCGAGCCGCGTTGACGTGGATGTGAGCAGCCGTGATGTGCGATCCGAGCGGGGCCCGGTGGTGCTCGTCGAACACGAGCACCTTGTCGGCCGAGGCCAGCTCCTCGTTCGCCAGTTCCAGCATCGTGCGCGCTTCGTCCGTCAGTGCGGGAAGGCCCATTCTCACCGCCACGAGGGCCCGCAGTTTCCGGACGTTCGCACGGGCCTCCTCGGTGAGTTCCCAGGACCGTCGCTCGCGCCACCACTCCCGCCATCGGCCAGGAGTGACCCGACGCATCCAGTTGCCCTCCATGTCACGCACTCCCTTCACCAGTTGGGCTTTGCGACGTTCCCGTAGGACCAGTTGGAGCCCTTCGACATCTCGAAGTGGAGATGCGGCCCGGTGGAGTTGCCCGTGGTGCCGACCTTGCCGAGCTGCTGTCCCCCGGCCACCTTCTGACCGGCCTTCACCTGGCGCTGCGAGAGATGGCAGTAGGTGTAGACATGGCCGTTGTCCGCCGCCAGTCCGATCCACTGTCCGTAGGCTCCGCCTCCACTGTTCGACCAGGCGATCGTGCCGGCGCGGACGGCGACCACGGGCGCGCCGGAACGGGCGGCGAAGTCCTGCCCCGTGTGCCGGCCGACGCCGTCCGGCTTCCACGCGTACGGGCCGCGCGAGAAGAATTCGAATGTGACCTTGTGTCCGGGCACGGGCGATGGCACATGGCTTCGGCCGGGAGCGCTCCCGCCCGCGGCCGGGGCGCCCGCGCAGTCGACGGTGAACCCGGCGCTGCGCCCGAGCGCGGTGAGCGAGGTGCAGCCCGGGACGCCGTCGGCGTCGGCTCCCTTGTAGCCCTGGGCGCCCTGCTCGGCCCGGTAGGCGGCTGCGGTCTGCTTGCCGAACAGGCCGGTGGCGCCGTCCGGAATGGCATGTCCCCGGGCGATCAAGGCCTTCTGCACGGTGCGCACGTCGTCGTTGCTCGCGCCGAACCGGACGTTGGACAGGGCCACCATGGCCAAACCCCTTCCTCTCGGTACTGTCTGCCGGACCGGACCTCGCGGGCGTCAGCAGTCGGCGACGCCGGGAAGCCAGGGGTCCGGATGGTCGATGAAGATGTTCGAGAGATAGCCGCCGAGGTCGGGGACGTAGGACCACGCGTCATTACGGTGGCCCGCGGTGTCGACCATGTCGCCCTTGGTCTGACAGCTCACCTTCACCCGGGTCGGCCCCGACAGCACGGTGACGACCGGAGCTCCGAGACGGGGCTGTGCACGTACGTTGACGCTGGTGCCCCAGGTGACGAAGTCGCCCTCTGCGGCGGCGTCGCCCCCGCCGTCCGGCGTCTCGCCCAAAAGGGGCACGTTCCAGCTCTGCGGCTCGTCACAGCACGGATCGGCCACCACCGACAGATGGAAGTGCGCCTCGTGCGGATTGGCCCCCTCGTACGGCGCCCACTGCCAGTCGCGGTTCGTCGCGATCCGGCGGTTGGCGATGACGTACTTGATCCGCGGGTCGCGGCTGTCGAGCAATTGGTCCGCGACCTGTTGGATGTCGAGGCCATGGGCCGGGTCATGGGTGAAGTCGCGGGCGGTGACGATCCCGGGTCCGTACCAGGGGTTGTGATCGCTGTCGCGCGTCTGATGGGCCGCGTCGCCTATTCCGCCGTCGGCGGCGGTACTGCGGCCGGGAAAGCGGGTGTCGAGCTGCTTCCGCAGCGTTTCCAGACTGGTTGCGACTCTCCACGCCATGGTGGCCTCCTCATCGGGACGGTTCCACGGATCGCCGTACTCAGTCGACGTGGTAGTTGACGTAGTAGTACGACTTCTCCTCCTCGGAGTGGGCGAGCTTCGACAGCGCGCCTTGTCCTTGCTCGTCCTCGCCGATGGTGATCGAACCCAGCAGATCGTCGGAACTCGCGTCCCTGTCCCACAGGAAGATGTCCTGGGAGCCGTCGACCGGCAGAGTGATCCCGACGGGAAAGCGATTCCCGGCGCCGGCCTCGACCGTCGTCTCGCCGGACGGCCACACCGCGTGGTCCACTCCGGAGGCGGGCACGCTCGTGGCATAGAGATCGTCCGGGGCCTCGTCCAGGGCGTCCTGGATCATCCGGCCGACGTCGCCGATGCCGCTGACATGACGGACGAGTTCGGCACCGGGCAACTGGTAGACGGGCTGGAGAAGACCGTTGACCACGGAGGCGAGGTCGAAGTCCGTAGACGTCGCCGGTCGCAGACATACGACTTCATCGATGGTTGCTGTGGCGGTCATGCCGTCCTCCGAATGATCTGGGTCCGCTTGAGGGTGCGTGCCAGGGGAATCCGCCGGACACCCATGACTTCCGCTGTGTCTGCGACGCTACGGACCTGTCGTCACCCCGGCGTCACTCCGCCGTCATCGTCAGGCGGGAAGGAGCACCGTCGAGGACGGTGTCAGCCGCACGGATCGGTCCTGTGCACGGGAAGCATCCCTGAGAACAGGGGAGTCGGCTCGACGCCCAGCTCCTCCTGCAACAGGCGGCGGAACGCCTGATAGTGGCGGATCGCCTCGTGCAGGTTGCCCTCCGCGAGATGCGCCGACACCACCGCCCGGTTCGCACTCTCCCGCAGCGGCTCGCTCCGGACGCTCGCCCAGGCCGCTTCCAGGGCCAAGGCGGTCTGCCCCTGCCGTGTCAGGACCTCGGCCAGTGCGTCGAGCGCGTGGAGCCGCAGCTGACGTACGCGTTCACGCTCGACCATCACCCAGTCCTCGTCCCAGCCGGGCAGCAGTTCATCGCCCGTGAGGTCTCCCAGGGCAGGTTGCTCATGGACCGATGGCTCGCATCCCCTGAGAACTCCGAGCGCGGTGCTGGTGAGCTCGTGGACGTCCACCAGGAGTGCCGGGCTGACCACCAGGACCTCGCCGCAGCGCCGGATCAGGGCCGGTTCGGGGCGCGGAAGCTTCCACAAGGCGGTGCGCAGGCTGCCCCGGGCGTGTTCCTCGGTGGCCTCGGGCCAGAGAGTGCCGGCGAGGACCGTGCGGCACACCCGGCCGCGAAGCCCCATGAATGCCAGCAGCCGCTGGCCGTTGTGTGACAGCTCGACGGGCTCGGCACCGAGTTCCAGCCTGCACTGGCCGAGTAGCCGCAACCGGGGAGGAGGGGGCATCAACATGATCGCCTCGCTCACAGCGCGTAGCAGGAGCACCCCATGCATTCCTCAGTCTCAGTCCCTCCCCCCTGCGGTGCAACTCCGTTGGGACGAACGCGTGGTTGGCGGGCAGCAACTGGCATCGGTCGGCATCGCGCACCGCATCACCTGGTGCGCGATGCCGCATGGGCTGCCCCAAAGGCCCACGCGGACAGTCCTCGGGGCGGTGGGGGCTGGTCCGGTGCGGCAGCGAGGGCTTCGCCGTCGGCCCGCTCGGGGGTGGGGCGAGGAAGGTCCAGGGGCAGCCCACGCTCCACCCCGCTGAGGCTCTCGCGGCAGTACGGGGCTCCGGCCCGGCCTTGGACGGCCCTCTCCAGCGAACCCCGCCGGCCGGATACTTGCCCCCGCAAGTTCATCCGCCCTCATTCGTGCCGACGCGGACGAAGCCGACGCGGACGAAGCCGTGGCGCTGCCGGGCAGGAACGATGGACGGCATCGGCGATGCGGGCTGCGGATGGCCCGAAGATGGGAACTGCGGGTCCTCGTGGGGCTGCCCTCCGGCGGCGAACCCCGACCGGATGGAGCCAGGCGCCCTGGGTGACACAGCATCGGTCGGAATCGCCTCGATCCATTGCGACTACTGGTTCGTGCGGCTGATCTCCAGGCGGCCATTGAAGAGGAAACAACATGCGGCGAGTGGTGCGGAGTTGGGACCGGATCTAGAGTATCCGTGGGCGGTATCCACTTTTGGATTTCGCTGTGATGAGTGAACCGCGAGTAGTTTCTCTTTCACCAGTCCAGAGGGGTCCTTCCCGGGGCGGTCGCGCCCGCCAGGAATTGCGGGACGGCCTTCTGATCGCCGAGATGCCCGACCCTCTGCCGGCCCCGGAATACAAGCAGGAGCGGACTCACACGGTTCCGCTCTGCCGACTCGATACAGAGGCGGCCTCTGCGCAGCACCCGGCTCACCGGCCAGCAACTCCGGACCCAGGCCTCGGTGCGTCCCCTCCACCACGACACCGACGAGCGACCCGCCCAGCCGCCCAGCCGTCCTGCCGTCCTGCCGAGCACCGATGCACCGATGCACCGCCAAAGGATGGGCCCGGTACATTTCTCACCGCCGATCGGCTGCCACCATACGAGTAGCGCACCCCATTCGTCAGGTGTGCAATGGACCAGGGAACTTGGCGTCAAAAGGTCTTGAATTCAAGGGTTTCCGGTCCGGATGCACAAATGGATTCCCTCTCCCCACCGAGGAGTCAGCGATGGTACTGCAGCAAATTACCGTCCCTCATGTAGGCACCTACAACTTCGGAGTCGGAGTGGACCGACTCTCCGGAACCGCCATGAACCTTGTGGTGAATCCGACGACCGCGCCGCCGACCGATGCCAGCGGTTCGAGTCAGTCCTTCGAGGTGTCCCGTGTCGCCACGACACACGACCTGCTGGAGAAGCTGGGAGTCGACGTCAAGGCCTCCTACGGCTGTGCCGCTTTCGGTGCCGGTGTGTCCGCGCGCTTCTCCTTCGCCCAGAGCAGTGAGGTGCACTCGGCTTCGCTGTTCATGGCGATCACCGCCACCATCCATCTGGCCGACCTGAGCATCCCGGAGTGCGCCCTGACGGCGCCCGCCGCGGCCATGGTGGACCGACCGGACGTGTTCGTCCAGAGATACGGCGACATGTTCGCCCGATCCTGCCGCCGCGGCGGCCTCTTCGTGGGGCTGATCCGGGTGGAGACATTCGACGAGTCGGAGTCGACCGCCATAGAGGCCGAACTGGGCGGCTCCTACGGCTTCTTCTCGGGTGAGGCCGCCACGAAGTTCACGAAGGTCACCCAGGACCACAAGGTGAACGTCTATTGCAAGATGTATTCGGAAGGCGGCCCCGCTCTTCAGCTCACCGATCCGGCGGATCCAGCGGGCCTGCTGAACGTGGCGAACACGTGGATGCAGGCGATGCACGACGACCCCAGCAAGTACTCCCAGCCGTACGAGTGGACGTTGGCACCCATCTCCATCACCGAGGGCCCGACGCCGCCGAATCCGGAGCAGATCGCCAATGCGCAGGAAATCCTGAAGTTCTGCGCCCAGGAACGCACGGCGCTGCTCGACCAGTTCAACCTGCTCAACTGGTGGGTCAAACATCCGGACCGTTACGACTGGGCCGGTGCGACGCCTCCGGCCGAAGTGGCAGCGGCCGCGAGCGGGACCCAGAAAGACCTGGACACGGTGGCGGCATGCGCCGGCGAGGCCATCGAACACCCGGCAAGCGCGAAGAGACCGGCCACTTACGCCGCGGAGCAAGGAACGGTCTACCCGGCAGGACTGATGCCCGCCACGCCTCCCAAGCCACGTCCCGGGCCCGTCACGGTGTACGACCAGGTGTCGTTCGCCGGTCGTTCCCAGACCCTGGCACCCGGCAAGTACGACAACGCCGAGGGCAACATCACCATCGGAAACGACTCGATACGCTCCCTTCAACTGCCCGCGGGCATGGTGGTGAGGCTGTACGAGCACTTCCACTTTCAAGGCCAGTTCATCGACATCAGGGAGACCACTGCGGACCTGAACCAGTGGGCGGCGAAGGCGAGCTCCCTCGCGATCTACCGGGACGGCGAGGAACCGCCCAGGACCACGGAGGTCGTACTGATCCAGTTGCCGAACCTGGACACCTGGGACGGTCCCTTCTGGGTGTTCTCCGCCACTGACGGCGTGCAGAACGCGCCCACCATGGCCATCCGGTCCGCGCACATCCCAGAAGGAATGGTCCTCACCCTGTTCGCGGGACCCGACTTCACCGGCGCAGCGGTCGACTTCACCCAGGACACGGCCGAGCTCGGCGAACACGCTCCGGGTGCCTACTCGTTCGCTGTCTGGGACCGTGTGTCGGGCGAGAGGCCCGTCCTGCCTCCTGCCTGACTCCGAACGGCGTCCTCTCCGGCCTTCCCCGCCCCGCCCAGCCGCCCGCCGCCATGCCGACCGTGGCGAACCTGCTCGGCGACGGTTTCGCCGTCCGGCCCGGGCCGACGGCGGTACCCACCGGCTCACCGGGGGCGGCCGGAAGGCTCCGTCAGCTCCGTCCGGCGCCGACCGGCAGGACGGAGCCGGGAAGGCCCCTCGTGCGGAGATGCCGAGCGAGGGCGACGCGAAGCCTCAGCGCGGGTCGGCGCGGAAGAACGGGACCGCGACCTGATCGATCAGGTCGGCGATGTCCCCGTCGCTCCATTCACTGCCGCACACCTTGCTGCGATACATCATCATCGCGGGGATGACGTCGAAAGCCAGCCCGCGCAGCGCGTCGGCGCGCACCTCACCACGACCGATTCCCCTGCTCACCACTTCTCTGATGAGGGCGGTCGTCGGCCCGATCACACCGTTGAGGATCACCGACTGGAACCGTTCGGCCGTGTCCGAATCACATTCGTGAAGGACCGCACGCAGCGCGGAGCCCGACTTGGAGAGCATGGCGTCACGGAGCCCGCAGCACAGCTGGTAGAGGTCCTCACGGATGTTCCCGTAGTCCGGCGCATCGCCGATCGCCGGCAGGGCGCTGCGCAGCGCGTCCGCGACCAGGTCCTCCTTGGATGGCCATCGCCGGTAGATCGCGGCCTTGCCCGTCTGGGCGCCGGCCGCGACGCCCTCCATCGTCAGCCCGCTCCAGCCGACCGTACTCAGCCGCTCCAGAGCGGCGTCGAGGATCGCGCGTTCCAGCACGGGTCCGCGGCGACGCAGGGACACCACCGGCTGCCGGGCGGCGGCTGCCGATCGCGAAGTAACCATGAGCTTCTCTCCATCGGAACAGGTCGGTCGCCCATGCCGGCCGGCCGGTGCTCGGGACCGGGCGGTCTGTGACAGAACGGGCGTCGCAACGGAACGGCGCGGGGCTGAGCAAGTCCCGGCCGGGACGGTGGATCCGGACGCGGCACGACAACGAAGGATTCAGTGAACGCTTGCGTTCACTGAAGGGGACTCACTAACGTTGACGCAACAGTGAACGGATCCGTTCACTAATTCACTTGTGGGGGACCCATAGTGACAACCTCTCAGTTAGAAGCACAGAGCGCACCGGGCGCGGCACGACGGCAGGGCCGACCGGGGATCGCCCTGGCCGTCATCGCCGCCTGTCAGTTGATGGTTGTGCTCGACTCCACGATCGTCAACATCGCCCTCCCGCACATCCAGGATGCGCTCAGCTTCTCGACCACCGATCTCTCCTGGGTCCTCAGCGCCTACACGCTCACCTTCGGCGGTCTGCTGCTGCTCGGCGGCCGGGCCGGGGACATCCTCGGCCGCCGCCGCGTGTTCATGACGGGCATCCTGGTCTTCACACTGGCCTCACTGCTGGGCGGATTCGCCCAGGAGCCCTGGCAGTTGCTCGCGGCACGCGCCCTCCAGGGCATCGGTGGCGCCATCGCCTCACCGACCTCGCTGGCCCTGATCACGACCACGTTCCCGGAAGGCCCCGAACGCAACCGCGCGTTCGGCGTCTTCGCCGCGGTGTCCGCTGGGGGCGGCGCGATCGGCCTGCTGGCGGGCGGGCTGCTCACCGAATGGCTCGACTGGCGCTGGGTCTTCTTCGTCAACGTGCCGATCGGTGTACTGATCGCCGTCCTGGCACCGCTGTTCATCAACGAGTCCGAGAAGCATCCCGGCCGCTTCGACATCTCGGGGGCCCTGACCTCGACCCTCGGCATGGCCTCCCTCGTGTACGGGTTCATCCGTGCCTCCGAGGAGGGCTGGCGGGACTCCGTGACCCTGGGGTCGTTCGGCGCCGCGGTCATCCTGCTCGCCTCGTTCGTCCTCATCGAGATGCGTGCCAGGGAGCCGATCACGCCACTGCGGATGTTCGCCGACCGCAACCGTTCCGGAACGTACGTGATCATGCTCAGCCTGGCAGCGGCCATGTTCGGCATGTTCTTCTTCATCGTCCTGTTCGTGCAGAACGTACTGGCGTACAGCCCCATCGAGTCGGGCCTGGCGTTCCTGCCCGTGACCGTCGCGATCATCGTGGGAGCGGGGCTCTCGCAGCGGTTCCTTCCGGTACTCGGACCGAAGCCGTTCATGGTCACGGGCTCGGCGTTCACCGGCGTGGGTCTGGTCTGGCTCACGTTCATCTCCCCCGACAGCTCCTACCTGTCCGGGGTTCTCGGCCCGATGCTCGTGTTCGGCTTCGGCATGGGGCTCAACTTCGTGACCCTCACGCTGACGGCGGTCTCGGGAGTCGCCCAGCACGAGGCGGGGGCCGCCTCCAGCCTGCTCAACGCGAGCCAGCAGGTCGGTGGTTCGCTGGGACTCTCCATCCTGGTCACGGTCTTCGGTACGGCGAGCCGCACCGAGGCGGAGAAGCAGGTTCCGCAGTTCCTGGCGCATGCGTCACCGGAGCAGAAGGCGGAGTTCGCCAAGACGCAGGAGCTGCCGGGGAGCTGGGGCCACGCGGTGCTCTCCCAGGGCATCTCGACCGCGTTCCTCGCCGCGGTGGCCATGGCGGGCCTCGCCCTGCTGACGGCGCTGCTGGTGATCCGGGTACGCAAGAGCGATCTGGAGGCGCTGAGCGGAAAGGCGTCGGCGGGAGGACCGGCCGCTTAGCGCGCGGACGACCGCCGTGCGGATGCCTGCAGGTGCGGACGAGTCCCTGCGCGCCCCGGAATCAGCAGCGACGGAAGCAGTACGTACGAACGGAAGCGGGCCGCCCCGGGGGGACGACCCGCTTCCGGTGCGATGCGCGCTTCGGCGATCAGTACGGGTCGTAGGGGTCGTACTGATCGTCCACCTCGCCGCGTTCGCTCCCGTTCTCCCCTGACCCGAGACCGCGGCAGTCTCGCGTACGGTAGCCGGGGTCCCAGTCCCCGAGAATGTCCCGAGCCTTCGCCTCGCCCCAACTCGTGGCGTACCAGGGCTCGTCCGAGTTCCGCAGTGACCGCTGGATCTCCTCCAGGGCGCAGGAGCGCAGGGGCTCCGGGAGGGTGTCGAGGGCCGGTACGGCATCGGCCGACAGGCCACGCAGGTACTCGATGTCGATCGAGTGATGGCGGCTGTAGCGCTCTACGTTCTGCTGCGCGATCAGGCCGTCGGGCGAGACGAGGCCGAATGCCAGGACGCCGACGGCCGCGCTCGCCGCGACGGCGCGCGGCAGCAGCTTCGCGCCGAAGGCCCCGGCCGCGATGATCAGCACGAGGACCACCCCGAGCCACAGCTCGACCGCTGCCACGGAGATCCGCAGCCTGGTCAGACCGTACGCATCGACGTAGAGGTCCATGCGTCGCAGCGCGGAAGCGACGACGACGAGCGTGAGCAGGCACAGCGTGCCGAGGACGCCGCGTACGAGCGTGCGGTCGCGTGCTCCGCCGCGCGGCGCCCAGCGGAGCGCGAGCGCGATGACCAGCAGGGTGAGCAGCGTGGCCCAGAGCAGCTGCCAGAATCCCTCGCGGGCGTACTGGGAGTAGCTGAGGTCGGTCTCGGCCATCACCTTGTCGTACCCGCCGAGCAGCACCGTGAGCTGGATGGCGAGGAAGGCGGCGAAGAGCAGGTTCAGGACGACCAGCGGCAGCGCCCATTCCAGTCGCCCGCGCGCCTTGCCCGGGCGCACCGTCAGCCCGTCCCAGCGCACGGGGGCGGCGGCGGTGTACGCGGCGGCGAGCGCGCCGACGAGGCCGAGCACGCCGAGGAAGAACCGCCACGGGCTGTCACCGACGGACACATCCGGCATCAGGCTGCCGAGTACGTCGGCGAACGCCGCGTCGGCGCTCGCGAAGAGCGCCCCGAACACGATCAGCAGGACGACCGCCACGACCGTGGTGCGGAAGGCCACGCCCCAGCGGCCTCTGGAACCCGCCATCCGGTCGCGTACCCCGCGGGCGCCCCAGCCCAGCGATTCGGCGACGGAGGTGAGCAGGCCCAGCGAACCGAGGAACATCCCCAGCCAGCTGCGGCTGCCGTGCAGGGCGAGAGACCCGAGCGCGAAGGCGGACACGATGGCGAGGAAGCTCGGCCAGCCGGCGTCGCGGAGTGCCGGAACGACGAGCAGGGCCGGCCCGCCGACCGCCCAGACGGCGGTCCACGGACGCAGCCGACGGGCGGCAGAACGGGCGGCGAAGTAGGCCGCGAGTGCTGCGGGAACCGCCACGAGCAGCAGGTTCAGGCCGATGCCGTCGCCGAGCAGCAGGGCACTGAGCAGTCCGGTCGCGAGTACGGCCCAGAGCGTGGCGCCCGGGATGGTTCCCGGCTTGACCGGGCGCAGCCGCGAGAGCTCCGAAGGTGTCTGCTTGGGCTGCCGCTGCGGCGGCCGCGCCTGCTGCGCGTAGGCCGGAACCTTCGGAGGCTGCGGTCCGGTGTCGCGCGGCTGCGGGACCACGGGGATTCCTGGCTCCTGCACGTGACCCTGCGGCTGCTGGGACACGGGCGTGCCGGGCACCTGCTCGCGACCCTGCGGCTGCTGGGCGCCGGTGGGCGGGCCCGCGGGCCCGGCCGGAGACGCCCCGGCGGGGTTCTCCGGCCCGGGCGTACCGGCCCGCTCGGTCGACGCCTCCGGCGCCCGGGCCTCGCCGGACGCCGGAGCCGCCGCGGGCTCCGGCGCGGGCTCAACGGCTCCCGGCGGCTCCGCCGCGCCCGGTGTCTCCGGCGCACGCTCCGGCCGGGATGATTCTGACGTGTGATCTGACACGGGACCCCTCCCCACCGAGGTCCGCTCACGCGGCTCTCGGCAGCGCGGCCCCCCGGCGTCTCATTCGGTGCACACCCGTCGTGATGATCACCGAGGGCGACGTGGCCGAAAGAGTAAACCCGCCGCGACGGCAGTCAGCCGAACGGGGCAACGCTGTGGCAGATCCGTGACAGTCGGGCGCCGGAGGCGGTTCAGCCCGTCATCCAGTCGGGCAGCGCTTCCGTCTGTGCCGTCCAGTCCGCCGGTGGCTCGCCCGCCGTGCCGGCCGCGACCACCCCGCCGACGATCGCGCACGTCGTGTCGACGTCACCGCCGGCCTGTGCGGTCACCCAGAAGGCCTGCTCGAAATCGCCGAGACTGCGCGCCGCGGACCAGAGAGCGAACGGGACGGTGTCGTGCGCGCTCGTACGGCGCCCGTTGCCCAGGACCGCGGCGACCGTGCCCGCGTCCTTGTAGTCCAGCATGTCGCGGGCCCTGCGCAGTCCGGCGCCGACCGCGCTGCGCGGCACGAGCGCGATCACGCCGTCCAGGAGGTCAGCCGGCGTCGGCGGCCCGGTGGGCGAGGCCGCGAGTGCGGCGGCCGCAGCGACCGCCATCGCTCCGACGACGGCTTCCCGGTGCTGGTGCGTGGTGTACGAGGAGATCTCGGCCTGGTGCGTGGCCTGCTCGGGGTCGTCCGCGTACCAGGCGCCGAGCGGTGCGATGCGCATCGACGAGCCGTTGCCCCACGAACCCTGGCCCTGGAAGAGCGAGGAGGCCAGCTCGCGCCAGTCCCCACCCTCCCGGACCAGCCTGAGCAGGCGGTTCACGGCGGGGCCGTATCCCCGGTCGAAGTCATGGTGCGTCGCGAAGGAGCGGGCGAGCGCGTCCTGGTCGATACGGCCGTGCTTCCGCAGCACGGCCAGGACCGAGGCGGCCATCTCGGTGTCGTCGGTCCACTGCCAGGGCCCGGGGGGCAGGGCGCGGTCCTTCAGGAGCGGGTAGTTGGCGGGCACAAAGAACTGGGAGCCCAGGGCATCTCCCACGGAGAGGCCACGCAGGCTGGCAAGGGCGCGTACGAAGCGCTGGTCGGAAGCGGATTCGGTCATCGCTTCCACTCTATCCGGTGATGCCGTACGGCTCAGGAGTGCGCCAGCGCTCGAACGGCCTGTCCAGCGTGTAGCGGCCGTCCTTGCCCAGTACCAGCGCCCGGGATTCTCCGTTGCACGGGTTGGAGAGCGATTCGAATTCGGCCACGGACCAGTGGAACCAGCGCATGCAGAAGAGCCGCATGGTCAGTCCGTGCGTGACCAGCAGGACGTTCTCCGGGTGGTCTGGGTCCTCGAAGCTCCGGTACAGACTCTCCAGGAAGGCGCCCACCCGGTCGTACACGTCCGCACCGGACTCGCCCTGCGCGAAGCGGTAGAAGAAGTGCCCGTAGGCGTCCCGGTACGCCTTCTGGAGGCGTACGTCGTCCCGGTCCTGCCAGTTCCCCCAGTCCTGCTCGCGCAGCCGGGGCTCCTCACGCACCCGGACGCGTTCGAGATCCAGCCCGAAGGATCTGAACGTCTCGTGCGTTCGGCGGTAGGGCGAGACGTACACGCTCACGCGCTCACCGTCGAACAGCTCGCGCAGCCGCGCCCCCGTCTCGCGGGACTGCCGCAGGCCGGTCGGGGTGAGCCTCAGTGCGTGGTCGGGCTCGCGCTCGTACACGGTGTCGTCGGCGTTGCCCTCGGACTCGCCGTGCCTGACGAGGACAATGCGTTGCGGTCTTGCCATGTACCGACCCTAGATCGAGTCACGGCCGTTCGAGCAATTGTCCGGAACCCGATGGTGCATGTCGCAGGTGAAACCCCGGCCGCCCCGGCCGGTCACACGGTCCATGCCGGTTCGAGCTGGACGACGTCGCCGGCGAGCGAGGCCACGTCGTCCTCGGTCTGCGCGCGCTGCGAGAGCCGTTCGACACTCGCCGGCCGGTACTTGCCCCGCTCGGCGCTCGACTGCCACATCGACAGGACCAGGAACTCGTGCCCGGGCGCCTCGCCGAACACGCCGCGCAGCATCCCGGGCGAGCCGGCCATCGCCGGATTCCACACCCGCTGCTGCATCAGGGCGAAGTGCTCGACGCGGTCCTCGTGCACCCTGCTGTGCGCCACCCTGACCACGTCGGCGTCCGTGAAGTGCGGTTCGAAGCCGGTCTTCACGTCGAAGCGGTACTCGAACAGCTTGACCTGGATGTCGCTGCACGTACCGGTCTGCGCAGCGGCCAGGGCGTCGTGCCCGCGCGCCATGAACGAGTCGTAGAAGACCCTGTTCTCCCAGAACGCGAAGACATGGGCGACCTCCGGCCGGCTGCGGCTCCAGCCACCGCCCTGCCCCCTGAACCCCGGCTCACCCAGCAGCCCCGCCCACTTCCGCTGCCCCCGCTCGAAACCGCGACGGTCCCCCACACTGCAGCGAATCCACTTGACCAGCACCGCATCATCGTACGGGTGATGGACGTGGCGTGGGTCACGCTCCGACGGAGTGCATCAGAACCGGTCACGGGTGATCACACAATGATCACCACGACCTCGCTGCTCACCGACCCGCTGTGCGACCGCCGGATTCGGTGGAGCGGATCCTTGTCGCCGGTGCGGGCGGGGGCTGTCAGGTGCGCAGCGCCATCGAAGGGTTCCGCCACGAGGTGCGCTCACGTCCACCGCGGCAGATCTCGCATCGAGACACCGTGCTCACCATCGTGGCCCGATTACGCCCCTCGTCCCCAAGCCGGTTTGTTCCACGGGCCGTTACGGACACGATCGAGTGATAGAACCGGACCGACGGCCCCGCGCGAAGGAGCGAAGTCCGATGAGCACTCCCAACAAGGACATCGAGAAGATCGAGGTCAGGGTCAAGTGGGATCCCAGCCCTCACGGCGAGCCCGCCAACGACCTCGACATCATCGCGGCGACCTACCCGGCCGAGGAGCCGTACGGCAGCCCCGGCTATCTCGTGCACTTCGACAGCCGGGCACCCGACGGCACCATCACGCTCAACCGCGACAGCAGGACCGGCCAGGGCCTGGGGTACGACGAGGTCATGACGCTGGAGCTGGACCGGCTCTCGGAGGCGTACTCCCGGGTCGTCGTCGGTGTCGCCATTCAGCAGCGCGACGGCCACAAGCCGTTCGGGGCGATAGAGAACACCGCCGTACAGATCCGTGAGGGGTACGACATCCTCGCCGAGGACGACTTCTCGGCGGTGGCTGCGGCGACCGCGGCCGTCGTCGCCGAGTTCGTGCGGGACTCCTCCGGGGTCTGGAACTTCCACGACACGGTGCGCGGATTCGACGGGGACGCCGACTCGTTCGCCACGGCCATGGGAAGCCGTCCGCCCGGAGCGTGACCCAGTGCGGACAGCCGAAGGGGGCGGGCAGGAACTCCGTGATCGGAGTCCTGCCCGCCCCCTTCGGCAAGGCCGTCGCCCCTCTCGGGGCACCCGGTTCGGTCAGCTGCAGCCGCTGGTCGAACCGCAGCCCTCGCAGATGTAGCAGGAACCGGCGCGCTGCATCTTCGTACCGCAGGAGAAGCAGAGCGGCGCGTCGGCGCTGATGCCGAGCTGCATCTCGACGAGCTCGGCCGAGGTGTGCGCCGTCTTCGGGGCCGGCGTGCCGGCCTCCTGCACCGGGGCCACGGCCTTCAGCGGCTCCGGCTGCCGCACCGGGGCGGACTGGGCCAGACTCTCGGCCTCCAGCTGCTCCTCCTCGAACGACGGCTCGTAGGAACCGGTGTCGAGGTGGCGCTGACGCTCCTCGGCGGAGTGGATGCCGAGGGCCGAGCGGGTCTCGAAGGGCAGGAAGTCCAGCGCCAGGCGGCGGAAGATGTAGTCGACGATCGACTGCGCCATCCGCACGTCCGGGTCGTCCGTCATACCGGCCGGCTCGAAGCGCATGTTGGTGAACTTCGAGACGTACGTCTCCAGCGGAACGCCGTACTGCAGACCCACCGAGACGGCGATGGAGAAGGCGTCCATCATGCCCGCGAGGGTCGAGCCCTGCTTGGACATCTTCAGGAAGACCTCGCCGAGACCGTCGTCCGGGTAGGAGTTGGCGGTCATGTAACCCTCGGCGCCGCCCACCGTGAAGGAGGTGGTGATGCCGGGACGGCCCTTGGGCAGACGCTTGCGGACCGGGCGGTACTCGACGACCTTCTCGACCGCGGTACGGATGGTGTCCTCGGCCTTGGCGGTGACCGCCTCCTTCTCCTTCTCCTTGGTCTTGGCGGAGAGGGGCTGGCCGACCTTGCAGTTGTCGCGGTAGATCGCGAGCGCCTTGACGCCCATCTTCCACGCCTCGAAGTAGACCTCTTCGACGTCCTCGACGGTGGCCGTCTCCGGCAGGTTCACCGTCTTGGAGAGCGCGCCGGAGATCCACGGCTGGATGGCCGCCATCATGCGCACGTGGCCCATCGCGGAGATGGAACGCTCGCCCATCGCGCAGTCGAAGACCTCGTAGTGCTCGGTCTTCAGGCCGGGGGCGTCGATCACGTTGCCGTTCTCGGCGATGTGGGCGACGACCGCCTCGATCTGCTCCTCCTGGTAGCCCAGGCGGCGCATGGCCTGCGGAACGGTGCCGTTGACGATCTGCATCGAGCCGCCGCCGACGAGCTTCTTGAACTTGACCAGGGCGAGGTCGGGCTCGAGGCCGGTGGTGTCGCAGGACATCGCGAGACCGATGGTGCCGGTGGGCGCGATGACCGAGGCCTGCGCGTTACGGAAACCGTTCTTCGCGCCGAGACGGATGACGTCCTGCCATGCCTCTGTCGCGGCGGCCCAGATCGTGCTGTCCAGGTCGTCGGCGTGCATGGCCACGGCGTTGGCGTCGGCGTGCTGCTTCATGACGCGCTGGTGCGGCTCGGCGTTGCGGGCGTAGCCGTCGTACGGGCCGACGACGGCGGCCAGCTCGGCGGAGCGCTTGTACGAGGTGCCGGTCATCAGCGAGGTGATGGCACCCGCGAGCGCGCGGCCGCCGTCGCTGTCGTACGCGTGGCCGGTCGCCATCAGCAGGGCGCCGAGGTTGGCGTAACCGATGCCCAGCTGACGGAACGCGCGGGTGTTCTCGCCGATCTTCTCGGTCGGGAAGTCGGCGAAGCAGATGGAGATGTCCATCGCGGTGATGACCAGCTCGACGACCTTGGCGAAGCGCTCGGACTCGAAGGACTGGTTGCCCTTGCCGTCGTCCTTGAGGAACTTCATCAGGTTAAGCGAGGCGAGGTTGCACGAGGTGTTGTCCAGGTGCATGTACTCGCTGCACGGGTTCGAGCCGTTGATCCGGCCGGACTCCGGGCAGGTGTGCCAGGCGTTGATGGTGTCGTCGTACTGGATACCCGGGTCGGCGCAGGCCCAGGCCGCCTCGGCCATCTTGCGGAAGAGGGACTTGGCCTCGACCTCTTCGATGACGTCGCCGGTCATCCGGGCACGCAGCCCGAACTTCCCGCCGGACTCGACGGCCTTCATGAACTCGTCGTTCACCCGGACCGAGTTGTTGGCGTTCTGGTACTGGACGGACGTGATGTCGTCGCCGCCCAGGTCCATGTCGAAGCCCGCGTCACGCAGGGCGCGGATCTTCTCCTCCTCCTTCACCTTGGTCTCGATGAAGTTCTCGATGTCGGGGTGGTCGACGTCGAGAATGACCATCTTGGCCGCACGACGGGTGGCGCCACCGGACTTGATCGTTCCGGCGGACGCGTCGGCGCCACGCATGAAGGAGACCGGTCCGGAGGCGTTTCCGCCGGAGGAGAGGAGCTCCTTGGAGGAGCGGATACGGGAGAGGTTCAGGCCGGCACCGGAGCCGCCCTTGAAGATCATCCCCTCTTCCTTGTACCAGTCGAGGATCGACTCCATGGAGTCGTCGACGGCCAGGATGAAGCAGGCGGAGACCTGCTGCGGCTGGGGCGTGCCGACGTTGAACCAGACCGGCGAGTTGAAGCTGAAGATCTGGTGCAGGAGGGCGTAGGCCAGCTCGTGCTCGAAGATCTCGGCGTCCGCGGGAGAGGCGAAGTAGTTGTAGTCCTCGCCGGCCTTCCGGTACGTCTTGACGATCCGGTCGATCAGCTGTCGCAGACCGGTCTCGCGCTGGGGGGTGCCGACAGCCCCGCGGAAGTACTTGCTGGTGACGATGTTGACCGCGTTCACCGACCAGAAGTCGGGGAACTCGACGCCACGCTGCTCGAAGTTGATCGAGCCGTCGCGCCAGTTGGTCATGACGACGTCACGGCGCTCCCACGCCACCTCGTCGTACGGATGCACGCCGGGGGTGGTGTGGATGCGCTCGATACGCAGGCCCTGCTTGGTCGCAGTCGACTTGGTCCCCTTGGTTCGGGAACCTCGTGCCGGGCCGCTCGCCGTCTCTGTCATGCCGCCTCCCATATGTGGGCAAAAACGCCCTGAAGTGCCGAGAACTTCCCCGGGCACAGTGTGTGTCTGATACTCCGGACGCCGCGTACACCGTCCGGAGCAGGTCCAGGTGCCGGCCCGCAGCCGATCAACGGATCAGCGGGGCCGACGAGTGCCGCTCAGTCGGCGGCGACGGCGGGAACGGGGACCTCAAGGGTCTCGCCGGTCCCGCGTCCTTGTACGGGAGGCCGTCGCTCGCGGAGTTCCACGATGGCGGCCTCGAAGTCTTCGAGGCTGTCGAACGCCCGGTAGACGGACGCGAACCGCAGGTACGCGACGAGGTCGAGTTCCTGCAGGGGGCCGAGGATGGCCAGACCCACGTCGTGAGTGGTCAGCTCGGCACTGCCGGTGGCGCGCACCGCCTCCTCGACCCGCTGGCCGAGTTTGGCGAGGGCGTCCTCGGTGACCGGCCGCCCCTGACACGCCTTGCGCACGCCGGAGATGACCTTGGTGCGGCTGAAGGGCTCGGTGACACCGCTGCGCTTGACCACCATGAGCGAGCAGGTCTCCACCGTCGTGAAACGGCGGGAGCAGTCGGGGCACTGGCGACGCCGGCGGATCGAGGTCCCGTCGTCGGTGGTGCGACTGTCGACGACCCGGCTGTCGGGGTGCCTGCAGAAGGGGCAGTGCATGGCTCCCAACCCTCCTTCACAACACGACTGAATAGCCTCTTCAGGCCCGGTGAGGGGCCTTCGAAGCGGTCTCAAGCATAGGCGATGACCACACCCCCGATGGACGGGGACCACAACTTCTGGGTGGCTGTAGCAATCCAACCACTAGATCTTGGGTTTGGCCGCGCATTTGGCCCTAGCGCGTGTCGAGCGCTCCGGGCGGCCGGAAGGCAGCGTAAGGCCGAGCACGAGGGTACGGGAAGCGGCCGGCACCGCCGAGTGCGGGGGCGGCCGCCCCGGGGCCGCACGGACGACCCGGACGGCGCGCGGAAGGCGACCCCGCGCACCGGCGCCGCGGGCGCGGACGCTAGCGTAATGGTCCGAAATGCCGGTCGGCTCGCGCGCGGGGCGACAGCCCGGACCGGCGACGGAAACCCCCGCCCGGCTTCGCTCATACACCCGGCGTTGAGCACTCAACAGACTTTTATTCGTTTTTCACTCGAACGTGTGTTTGGCGCAACCTTTCGAAAGCTACTACCGTTGTCCAGCTAGGGAGACCATTCGAGAGGGGCCGACGTGACCACCACCGCAGACAGTGCCATCATCACTGCCCAGGACCGCTCCCAGAGCCGACTCGAGCCGGTGCATGCCATGAATGACTCAGTCACGAACACGGAGGGGCCGGAGCCCGCGCGCCCAGCGCGCTCGCTGCCCGGACGACCTCCTGGAATCCGGGCGGACAGCTCGGGGCTCACGGACCGGCAGCGGCGAGTGATCGAGGTCATCCGGGACTCCGTACAACGGCGGGGATACCCCCCGTCGATGCGGGAGATCGGTCAGGCGGTGGGCCTTTCCAGCACGTCCTCCGTCGCACATCAGCTGATGGCCCTGGAGCGCAAGGGCTTCCTGCGCCGCGACCCCCATCGCCCGCGGGCGTACGAGGTGCGCGGCTCGGACCAGCCCAGCACACAGCCCACGGACACCACCGGGAAGCCCGCGGCGTCGTACGTGCCGCTGGTCGGCCGGATCGCCGCAGGTGGTCCGATCCTCGCCGAGGAATCGGTCGAGGACGTGTTCCCCCTCCCCCGCCAGCTGGTCGGGGACGGAGAGCTCTTCGTGCTGAAGGTCGTCGGTGACTCGATGATCGAAGCGGCCATCTGTGACGGGGACTGGGTCACCGTGCGACGCCAGCCCGTGGCGGAGAACGGCGACATCGTCGCCGCCATGCTGGACGGCGAGGCCACGGTCAAGCGCTTCAAGCGCGAGGACGGCCACGTGTGGCTGCTCCCGCACAACTCCGCGTACCAGCCGATCCCCGGTGACGAGGCGACGATCCTCGGCAAGGTCGTGGCGGTGCTCCGCCGGGTGTGATCCACCGCCCGGTCCGGCACACAGGGCCCCTGGTATCCGCTGTACGGATACCAGGGGCCCTGCCGCTTCCCGGAGGCCCGCTCGGGACTACTTCGCGTCGGCCCTGGCCGCCTCGTCGATCGCGGCGAGCGAGCGGCGTGCCTGGTTCGGGTCGGTCGTGTACCAGAAGTCGGGGAGCGAGGCGCGCAGATAGCTGCCGTACCGGGCATTGGCGAGGCGCGGGTCGAGCACGGCGACGACACCCTTGTCCCCGGTCGCGCGGACGAGACGCCCGGCGCCCTGGGCCATCAACAGGGCCGCATGCGTGGCGGCCACGGCCATGAAGCCGTTGCCCCCGGCCTCCTCGACGGCCTTCTGGCGTGCGCTCATCAAAGGATCGTCGGGCCGCGGGAAGGGAATCCGGTCCATGATCACCAGCTGACAGCTCGCGCCCGGGACGTCGACGCCCTGCCAGAGCGAGAGCGTGCCGAAGAGACAGGTCTCCGGGTCGGCCGCGAAATTCTTGATCAGTTCCCCCAGGGTCTCCTCGCCCTGGAGCAGGATCGGCCGCTCCAGCCTGCCCCGCAGCTCCTCGGCCGCGGCCTGGGCCGCCCGCATGGAGGAGAACAGTCCGAGCGTGCGCCCGCCCGCGGCCTCCACCAGCTCGGCGAGCTCGTCCAGCATGTCCGTGCGGGAACCCTCCCGGCCCGGGGTCGCCAGATGCCGGGCGACGTACAGGATCCCCTGCTTCGGGTAGTCGAAGGGCGAGCCGACGTCGAGGCCCTTCCACTGCGGGACGTCATCGCCCGCGGTGCCCTCCGGGGAGAGCCCGAGGGAGGCTCCCACGCCGTTGAAGTCCCCGCCGAGCTTGAGCGTCGCCGAGGTGAGGACCACGGAGCGGTCGGCGAAGAGCTTCTCGCGCAGCAGCCCGGAGACCGAGAGGGGGGCGACCCGCACGGAGGCGCCGAAGCGGTCGTGGCGCTCGTACCAGACGACGTCGTACTCGGAGCCCTGCGTGATGCGCTCGGCGACACCGTGGATCGTCTCGATCGAGGCCATGGCCTGCTTACGGACCGCGTCCTCGTCCTGGACGGACTTGTCACGGGTGGAGCCGAGCGCGGTGATCACCGTACGAGCGGCGTCGCGCAGCGCCATCAGTGCGTAGCCGAGGTCCTCGGGGACCTCCTCCAGCCGGCCCGGAAGCGCCAGCTCCATCACCCGCTCGAACCCCTCCGACGCAGTCTGCAGGGCGTCGGCGGCCTTCTCGTTGACCAGCTTCGCCGCGCGGCGCACCGCACGGCTGACCTGACCGGGGGTGAGCTCGCCGGTGGCCACTCCGGTGACCCGGGAGACCAGCTCGTGCGCCTCGTCGACGATGAGTACCTCGTGCTGCGGGAGCACCGGGGCGCCCTCGATGGCGTCGATGGCCAGGAGCGCGTGGTTCGTCACCACCACATCGGCGAGCTTGGCACGCTCCCGGGCCTGCTCGGCGAAGCACTCGGCCCCGTACGCGCATTTCGTGGCGCCCAGGCACTCCCGGGAGGAGACGGAGATCTGTGCCCAGGCCCGGTCCGAGACGCCGGGGGTGAGGTCGTCCCGGTCGCCGGTCTCCGTCTCGTCCGCCCAGTCCCGCATGCGCAGCAGATCCTGGCCGAGCTTGCTCGACGGAGCGGCCGCCTCGAACTGGTCGAAGAGCCCCTCTTCCTCCTCCTGCGGCACGCCTTCGTGGAGGCGGTGCAGACAGAGGTAGTTCGACCGGCCCTTGAGCATGGCGAACTGCGGGCGCCGGCGCAGCAGCGGATGCAGTGCGTCGACCGTACGCGGGAGGTCCCGCTCCACGAGCTGGCGCTGGAGGGCCAGGGTCGCCGTGGCCACCACGACGCGCTCGCCGTGTGCCAGGGCGGGCACCAGATAGCCGAGCGATTTGCCCGTGCCGGTGCCCGCCTGGACGAGCAGGTGGGAGTGGTCGTCAACCGCCTCGGCGACGGCGTCGGCCATGGCGGCCTGGCCGGGGCGCTCCGTACCGCCGACGGCGGTCACGGCGGCGTGCAGGAGCTCGGGGAGAGATGGCTTCGTCATAGCCCGACCAGCCTACGGGGCGCCACTGACAACGACGCTCACTCCCGGACTCACGCGGAGGCGTGGAGCGGATTGGCCACTGTGCCGTGGATCGCCGCGTGCGGGCGCTCGGGCCGGTCGCGATAGCCGTCCAGGTGCAGGCGGTTGCGGTTCAGACAGAGGCGTTCGATGCGCGGCGTCAGCATGTCGAACATCTCGAACCGTTCCTTCAGCTCCGGGAACCGGGCGTGGTGGCGCAGGATCTCCGCCCGGACGAGTGACCAGAATTCGCCCTCGGACACCCCGAGCTGTTCCTCGCAGAGCGGGGAGAGGAAACGGAAGACTCCGGTGAAGAGACCGGAGTGGATGAACTGGGTGAGGAAGGCGGGTTCCTCCGTGAGCAGGACCCTCCGCACGTCCGGCGGCATCGTGTCGTGCTCGGGCAGCGGTCGGGCGCTGACGTTCACGTCGTCGACGAAGTCCTTGATCGCCAGGCGTACCGGGACGTCGTGGTCGTCGAAGACGACGATGGCGTTCTCGCCGTGCGGCGAGAAGACGGTGCCGTAGCGGTAGAGGAAGTGCAGCAGCGGCGGCAGCAGGGCGGCGAAGAGCCGCGTGAGCCAGGCTGTGGGCGTCAGCCCCGAGCGGGCCACCAGTTCGGCGGTGAAGGCGCGGCCCTGCGGATCGGTGTGCAGGAGCGAGGCGAGGGTACGGGCCCGCTCACCTGGCGCGAGACGCGGCAGAAGGGGCTCGCGCCAGATCGCTCCGAGGATCTCCTTGAACTGGTACGGGGTCTCGGGAAGGTGGTCGTAGAGCGGATGCTCGACCGTGACCGAGGCGACCTCGCCGAGGAGGATGACGCCGCAGGTGTCTCGCAGGAACGGGTCGTTGTCGCGCATCCCCTGCACCCAGCCGGTGACGGCGGGCGCGGCGAGGGTGCGTTCGGTCGGCAGGCCACGCCAGACCAGTGTGTTCAGGATGGACAGCGGGAGCTTGACCGTGTGCCGGTCGGGCCGTGCCAGGTTGGCGAAGGTGCGGATGGACTGCTGCGGCAGCCGCAGGTCCGGGTCGGCGTGCAGGGGGACGATGTCGTCCGCGGCGATGGCCGGAGCGAACAGGGGAACGATCCACTCGTCCCACTGCCAGGGATGGACGGGCAGGCAGTAGTAGCCGTCCGGGTCGAGGCCCCGGCCGCGCAGAGTGGCGGCGAAGGACGCGCGGACCGCGGGGTCCAGCTCCTGGGCGTAGAGCCGGCCGGCGTCGGCGAGCGCGCCCACACCCCGGTAGGCGGCGATCCGGGAGGACACGGCGATCCACGGCAGCGTGACCGGTGTGCGGGCCTCCGGGGTGAAGCGGGCCGCGTCGGTGGCGGAGAAACCGAGCCGCCCCTTGTTGGCGACGATCCAGGGGTGGCCCGTCTGGTGGCCCTCGAGTTCGGCGTAGTCGAGGTCGGCCAGTTCGGCGGCGGTGAGCGCGCCGTGGTCGAGGCGGGCGTCGGCGGTGAGTGTGGTGGTGAGCTCGCGGACGAGGTGGCCGAGGGTGGCGCCGTCCAGCCCGAGAAGGCGACGGGCGCGGGCGAGGAACAGCAGCGGATCACGGAAGGGGACGCTGCCCGCGACCTGGTCCGGCGCCGCTGTCCCCGCCCCGCTGCCGGACCCCGCGGTCACGTCGGCCTCCGCCACGGTGCCGCTCGCGTCACGGGCAGTCGCATCCGTCGCCCCGCCGCCGGCCTCACGGGCGGTCGCACCCATATGCGCCACCCCGCTGTCCGCGTCACGGGCGACGGCATCCGCCTCCGTCGCCGCGCTGCTCGCCTCGCGGATCGAGTCGGGGGCGACGCGCCAGCTGCCGTAGACCCCCCGCCGGGCGGTGAAGCTCAGGCTCCCGCCGTCGTCGAGCACGAGGATGTACGTATCGCCCCCGGCGGATCGCGGGACGGGCCGGACCACTTCCTCGTAGGCGAATTCGCCGAGCATCTTGGCGAGCAGCCGGGCAGAGGCCCGGTCCCAGACCGCGCGGTTCAGTTCCGGGGTGCTGAGCAGCGCGGGCGACTGGGCTGCGTCACTGCTCGCGGGATATTTCGGCACGGGGACTCCTCGGGAGGGAACCGACGGGGTTCGAGCGGCGGGGGCAGGACAGCGGATCGTTCACAGCCGGGCACGGTGGACTCGGTCGCGGACCATCAGCGCGGCCCGCTTCTCCGGGAGTTCGACCTCGGCGGAGTAGCGGAATCCGGCGCTCAGGAACGCGGAGACGGACGGGGTGTTACGGAGGTCGGGCTCGGCGACGACACGCGTACACCGAGGGCGGTTGTCGAGGACGAGGTCGGAGACGGCCCGGAGCAGGGTGGTCCCGATTCCATGACCCCGCCGCTCCACGTCGCCGATGAGGAGGTGGATCCCCGTGTCGTGGGGCCGGAGCCCGCAGTGCCGGGCCAGGGGGTCGAGGTCGGCCCGGTAGATCTCCCAGTAGCTCATCGGGACGCCGGAGAGCACTCCCAGGCAGGGGATGCTGCGCCCGTCGCCGTCGAGCTGGGGCATCAGGTGCCCGGCGGTGACGGTCTCGGCTCCGGCGAGTTCCCAGAAGGCCGCGACTGCGGGGTCGTTCATCCAGCGGCTGATCACCGCGAGGTCGCGCTCCAGCCGCACGGGGACGAGCTGGAACACTCCGGCCCGGGTCGTGACGGGCTTCCACTCGCCCGGCCGGTCGAGCAGACCGGAGTCCTCCGGTCCGTACCCGTACGCGGGGGCCTCCTCCCCCAGGAGCGCGAGCAGTTCGGCGGTGAGCCGCAGATCCAGCGTCTCCTCGGCGTCCGGCCCGGCCGGGGAGGCGGGGCCGGGCCCGGGGTCGGTGGGCGCGTCGGCGGGAGGCACGGTGACGCTCTCCTCTCTCGTCGGTCGGCGTCCCGGCCGGGACAGGCTCGACAGTCGGCGTCCCCGGCCGGGACAGGCTCGACATCGGTGTCCCGGCCGGGACGGGGTGGGTTCCTCAGCCGCACAGGGGGTTGGTGATGGTGACGTAGACGGACTGGGTGTCCACCGGCCCGACGAGTTCGTCGAGGCCGCGCAGGCGCGTCAGCATGTTGGCCTTGCAGCGCAGGCGGGGGGTTTCCAGCAGCTGCGCGGGGAGTGGGGATCCCAGTGCGGTGGCCGATCCCAGGAACCGCCGGAAGGCGGCGAGGAGCACCTGTTCGTCGGCGAGCTGCTGGGCGCCGAACGCCCCGATCAGTCCGAACACGTTGTTGATGCCGAGGTAGTACGCGAAGCGTTCGTCGGTGACGGCGTCGGAGACGAAGGTGTCGCTGACCGATCCGATGCCGGGGAGCCTGCGGTCGAGAGCGACGCGGTGGGACTCACGGAAGTAGTAGCCCTGATTGTCGCGGTAGCGGCCGCCGACCGGCCAGCCCTCGGCGTCGAGGAGGACCAGGGTGTTCTGCTGGTGGGCTTCGAGGGCGACCCCCGCGTTGCCGTCGAGCCAGAGGACCGGCTGCACCACACGGTCCAGATAGCGCAGGAACCACTCGGCCGCCACGGCGGTCGTGGTCCGGCCGGTGGCGGCACCGAGGCGGCGGACGATGTCGACGAGGCGGGACCGCATACCCGCCCGGTCGGGCCAGGGGCGCGGCGCGGTGAGCCCGGCGATGCAGACCGCGTCGTCGTACCGGTCGAAGGGGTTGTGGCGCAGCATGACGTCGAGGCCGGGGATGTGTTCGCCCTCGGGGGTGTCGACCGCGAGCCACGCGGGGTCCCGGACGATGTCGAATCCGGGGTGGACCGCGTGCCACTGCCGGGCGAGGCCGCTGCGCATGAGCCGGTGGACCTCCACGCCCCGGTGAAGCTCCTTGCGGAGGTTCTCCCGGCGGGAGTTGGTGATGCGCACGCCGAGGGAGAGCTTCAACATGAGGTCCACGCCGGGGCGTTGCACGGTGCGCACCGAGGAGGTGGGGTGCCAGCGCTCGCCGTACGGGCCGAGGTCGTGCAGCAGGCCCGAGTCGGCCAGGGCTGCGACTTCGGGCCGCATCGCCAGTTCGCGCGCCTGCCAGGGGTGGAGCGGGATCGGCGCGGTGCGCGGGGGCAGCCGCAGGCCCTCGGCGTGACGGGCCACCAGTTCGGTGGCCGGGACCGGTCGGCCGTGGTCGGTCCAGGCGGAGTCGGTGGCCAGTACCGACCGGTCGACGGCCATCCAGTGGAGCGGGAAGGAGCCGTGCGACTCGGGTGAGTAGAGGCGGGACTCGGAGTCGGAGAGGCCTTCCCGGCTCTTGGGCGAGGGGTGGAGCGGGTGGCCGAGGAGGAGTGACTGCTCCGCGGTGAGGAAGAGGTCGGCCTCGGGGGGCGCGGTGGGGCGGCGTCGTTGTTCGTCGATGAACCCGGCGGTCCGACGCACCGAGTCGGCCACCCTGGCAACCATGTCGGCGCCCTCGTGGTGGTCGGCCTCACGGCCCAGGAGGGCGGCGACGGTGACGGCGTCGGCGGCCGGCGCGCCCTCGGGTGCCTGCTCCAGGAGGGGCGGCCCGAAACGGTGCCAGCCGGTGGCGGACCAGTGGCGGACGGGGACCAGCAGGGCGGTGCCGCTCGCGGGGAGCGGGATGCGGAGGGTCTCCCCCTCCGGGCGGGTCAGGTCGCATTCGCGGACCCAGCAGCGCAGCAGGTTCTCGATACCCGCAACGTCGGCGGCACGGAGCGGGTCGGGGTGGTCCAGAGGATCGGGGTGTTCGAGGGGATCGGGATGGTCCAGCGTGTCGGGTGCCGGTGCGGGACGTGCGGTCGCCGTCCGGTGGGCGTGCCACTGACCGTGCGGCACGTCCTTCTGGCGCGGCACGGTCGACGCCTCGACGGCGAGGTGGCCGGAGGTCCCGGCCTCTCCCCGGTGGTGGATGGAGGGAGGGCCGTCGGCCTCGGGCGCGGGGGTGGGGTTCACGGCGGTCTTTCCTGTGATGGTTTCCGGAGTCAGCGGATCGACCCGGTCGCGGTCCGGCGGTGCGGTGAACGCTCGGCGGCTGCCAGGGCGTCGGCGAGGCGGTCGACGACCGCTGTCGCCTGTTCGTCGGTGAGCGTGAGGGGTGGGAGCAGACGTACGACCGTGGAGTGACGGCCGCCGAGTTCGACGATGAGCCCGCGGCGCAGGCACTCCTGCTGGACGACCGTGGCAAGGACGGGATCCGGTGGTGCCTCGCCGCCCGCGCCCACCGGAGCCGCCTCGGGGTCGACGAGTTCCACGCCGATCATCAGGCCCCGCCCGCGGACGTCGCCGATGCTCGGGTGGTGGGCGGCCAGTCCCCGCAGGCTCGCGAGCATCCGGGCGCCGAGGTCGGCGGCCCGGTCGGCGAGCCGGTTCTCCCGCACGTGAGCGAGGGTGGCGGTGCCGGCGGCCATGGCGAGCTGGTTGCCGCGGAAGGTGCCGGCGTGGGCACCCGGCTGCCAGGTGTCGAGTTCGGAGCGGTAGACGATCACTGCGAGCGGGAGGGAGCCCCCGATGGCCTTGGACAGCACCATCACGTCGGGCACGACGCCGCTGTGCTCGACGGCCCAGAAGGCACCGGTCCGGCCGACACCGGTCTGCACCTCGTCGGCGATCAGTGGAACGGACCGGGCTGTGGTGATCTCCCGCATGCGGCGCATCCAGGCGTCCGGGGCGGGGTTGACCCCGCCTTCGCCCTGGACGGGTTCGAGGATCATGCCGGCCGGTGCCGGGGTTCCGCTCTTGGGGTCGTCCAGCACGCTCTCGGTCCAGCGCGCCGCGAGTTCCGCCCCGTGCTCGCCACCGGTACCGAAGGGGCAGCGGTAGTCCTGCGGGAACGGAAGCCGGGTCACCCGCACGTCCTCGGCGCCCCCCGAGGCGGCGAGGGCGCCCGCCGTCATGCCGTGGTACGCGCCGGTGAAGGCGAGCAGACCGCTGCGTCCGGTGGCGGCGCGGACCAGGGTGAAGGCCGCCTCGACCGCATCGGTGCCGGCCGGTCCGCAGAACTGGATCCGGGCGTTGTCGGCGAACTCCCGCGGCAGGTTGGCGAACAGCTCCGTGGTGAAGGCGTCCTTGACCGGCGTGGCCAGATCGAGCACATGCAGCGGTGCACCCGAGTCGATGACCTTCTTGATCGCTTCCAGGACGACGGGATGGTTGTGCCCGAGAGCCAGCGTCCCGGCTCCGGACAGGCAGTCGAGATAGCGCCGCCCGTCCGCTCCCTCGATGGTGAGTCCCCGTGCCCGTACCGGCACGATCGGCAGCGAACGCGCATAGGTACGGGCGGCCGACTCACGCAACGACTGGCGGCGCAGGATGCCTTCGTGCGGCGCGAGTGGTGGTGCCGGAGCTGGTTCGGTCACGGCCACGGCTGTTGATCCTCCTGCTGTAACAGTTGCGTTGCACGTCAGCACGATTCCGCAAGGACGGACTGCGGGGGTGAACGCTGTCTCCGTGTCCCCCGTATGTACCAACGACGAGGGACGCGGAGGATCACGGGTAAATCCGAAGATCCTTGCGGGCCGGAACCGGGCCCCTGCCGCATGCCGTCCACAACCACACCGGCATAGTGGGGGACCGTGCCATGGCTCCGGGACAGCTTCCCGGCCCATGCGGCATGCCCGGAAAGGCGCACGACCGCCGTCCGGCCGAGCCGGCCCGTGTGTCGTACAGCCGTCCAGAAGTGCAGTACAGAAGCGTTGAGTTACGAAGTCCCAGGGGGATCACCAGATGCGACTCATTCGACCAGGATTCACCGCACGCCGTGGGGGGAGCGCTCGCCGCTTCCCCTCCCCCGTGCTTGCCACCGCGGCGGTCACCGCCGTTCTCGCCCTCACCGCGACGGCCTGCGGGCCGAGCGAGGACGACGCGAGCACCGAGCCGAGCAGCAGTTCCGCGGGCCAGACGTCGGACGGCAAGATCACCATTCCGGATGATCTGAAGGACCGGCTCAAGGAACACGGGATCGACCTCGACCAGTGGAAGAGCGGCGAGTGGAAGAACTGGGACAAGGACAAGTGGCTGCGTGAGGCCAAGGACTACATCAACCCCATAATCGAGGGCCTCTGGGACGCGGACCGGATGCGGGACGCCGACAAGGCGCCGGAGCAGCCGGTCGACAACGACATCTCCGGCGACGAGGGCGTGACGGACCCGACGCCCGTCCCGGTACGGGCCGTTGGCGTGCAGACGCCGTTCCACGACAACGCCGCCGAGTCGGGAAAGCTGTTCTTCGACGGCCCCGAGGGTTCGATGGTCTGCTCGGCGACCGTGGTGAAGGACCCGGCGCACCCCGGCAAGTCCAACATGGTGTGGACCGCGGGCCACTGCGTGCACGCGGGCAAGAAGGGCGGCTGGTACCGCAACATCGCCTTCGTGCCGTCGTACAACGACAGCGGTCTGTCGACCGACGAACTCCGGAACAACCCGCCCAAGCAGAAGGTCGCCCCGTACGGCGTGTGGTGGGGCTCGTGGGCGCAGACCTCCGAGCAGTGGATCGACCAGGGTGCCTCGGTCGGCGGTCTGGGCGCTCCGTACGACTTCGCCGTGCTGCACGTGACGCCGGAGAAGGGCTCGACGGGTAAGTCCCTGGAGGAGACGGTCGGTTCGGCGCTGCCGGTCGACTTCAACGCCCCGGCCGTCCCGAAGATCGCCGCCATGACGGCCACCGGCTTCCCGGCCGCTCCGCCGTACGACGGCCAGAAGCTCTTCCAGTGCAAGGACAAGCCGGGCCGGCTCTCGCTCACCAAGGACGACCCGACGATGTACCGCCTCGGCTGCACCATGACCGGTGGTTCCTCCGGTGGCGGCTGGGTCGCGGCGGGCCAGGACGGCAAGCCCGCGCTGGTGTCCAACACCTCCATCGGACCGGTCACGGCCGGCTGGCTGGCCGGACCCCGCCTCGGCAAGGAGGCCAAGGGCGTCTACGACTCGGTCAGCAAGAAGTACGCGGGGCAGTAGGGACGGACCACGGTCCGCCCGGGCAGGGACGAATCACCGTCCGCCCGGATGAGGATGACGGCGCATCAGGGGCCTTCGGCGGGGAATCCTCCGCCGAAGGCCCCCGCGCCGCACAGCGGTGCTCACGGTCCGCCGCCCTGCGGCCCTCCGTGGCGAAAGCCACCGTCCAGGCCGTCATAGGGTGGTCCCCGCGCATCACCGACAGCCGGCCGGTCCGGCATTCGACATGACACGCTCATGCCAATCCATGCTTCAGGGGGAAACTTTTCCATGCGATCCATACGTCCGCTGCTCAGTGCGACCGGCCTCGCCGCCGTCCTCGCCCTGACGGCGACGGCCTGCGGGCCGGGCGATGACCAGGCGGCCGACAAGCCCGCCGCCACCGCTTCCGCCGAGGGCAACGACTCCGGTGGCGGCATATCCGCCGATCTGGCCGAAACCCTGAAGAAGCACGGTGTCGACCCGGACAAGTGGAAGAGCGGCGAGTGGAAGAACTGGGACAAGGAAAAATGGCTGAGTGAGGCCAAGGACTTCGTCAACCCGGTCATCGACGGGCTGTGGAAGCCCGACCGGATGAAGTCGGCGAAGGACCCGGCCAAGACCATGTCGGCAGGCGACCTCTCCGGCGACCAGGGTGTCAGCGACCCGGAGCCGAGGCCGGTCACGGCCGAGCGCGAGAAGACGCCGTACCACAACTACGCGGCCCCGGTCGGCAAGGTCTTCTTCGACTCCCCCGAGGGCTCCATGGTGTGCTCGGGAACCGTCGTCAAGGACCCGAAGAACCCGGGCAGGTCCAACCTGGTGTGGACGGCCGGTCACTGTGTCCACGCCGGTGCGAAGGGCGGCTGGTACCGCAACATCGTCTTCGTGCCTGCCTACAACGACCAGGGCAAGAACGCCGCGGCGCTGAAGAACGCGCAGCCGCAGGAGATCGCCCCGTACGGCGCCTACTGGGCGGACTGGGCCAGCACCTCCGGCGAGTGGCTGGCCGACGGCGGCCCCACCGGCGGTGAGGGCGCCCCGTACGACTACGCCGTCCTGCACGTGAAGCCGGAGAGCGGCACCAAGTCCCTCGAGGAGACCGTGGGCAACGCGCTGCCGGTCAACTTCGACTCCCCCGAGGTCGCGCAGATCAGCGCGATGGGCGCCTGGGGATACCCCGCCGCCCCGCCGTACGACGGTCTGATCATGCACAAGTGCGTCGACCGTCCCGGCCGGCTCTCCATCAGCCCCGCCACCCCCACGATGTACCGCATCGGCTGCACGATGACCGGTGGTTCCTCCGGCGGTGGCTGGTTCAGCGAGGGCGACGACGGCAAGCTCGCGCTGGTCTCCAACACCTCCATCGGACCGGTGACGGCAGGCTGGCTGGCCGGACCCCATCTGGGCGAGGGCGCCGAGCAGATCTTCACGATGATGAGCGACAAGTTCGGCAGCCGGTAGCACCGGCGTCCGGACACGGACGGAGGGCCCGCACTCCCATGGGGTGCGGGCCCTCCGTCCGTGTCTGCTGCGGTCAGTGCACCGCGGGTACGAACGCGGCGAGGTCCGAAGCAAGCTCCTCGTGCACCCGTGCCTTGAGCAGCGTGCCCTCCGCCGTGTGCTCCTCGGAGATCACCTCGCCCTCGGCGTGCACCCGGGAGACGAGCCCGCCCTGGGTGTACGGCACGAGCGCCTCGATCTCGACCGACGGCCTCGGCAGCTCACTGTCGATGAGCGCGAGCAGCTCGTCGATACCGGCGCCGGTACGTGCCGACACCACGATCGCGTGCTTCTCGTTGCGCAGCAGCCGCTGGAGGACCAGCGGGTCGGCCGCGTCGGCCTTGTTGATCACCACGATCTCGGGCACGTCCAGCGCGCCCACCTCGCGGATCACCTCGCGCACCGCGGCGAGCTGCTCCTCCGGCACCGGGTGCGAGCCGTCCACCACGTGGAGGATGAGATCGGACTCGCCGACCTCCTCCATGGTGGAGCGGAACGCCTCCACCAGGTGGTGCGGCAGGTGCCGTACGAACCCGACGGTGTCGGCCAGCGTGTAGATCCGCCCGCTGGGTGTCTCGGCGCGGCGCACGGTCGGGTCGAGGGTGGCGAACAGTGCGTTCTCCACCAGCACACCCGCACCGGTCAGCCGGTTGAGCAGCGAGGACTTGCCCGCGTTGGTGTAGCCCGCGATGGCGACGGAAGGCACCTTGTTGCGCTTGCGTTCCTGCCGCTTGATCTCGCGGCCGGTCTTCATCTCCGCGATCTCCCGGCGCATCTTCGCCATCTTCTCGCGGATCCGTCGCCGGTCGGTCTCGATCTTGGTCTCACCGGGACCACGGGTCGCCATGCCGCCACCGCCGCTGGAACCGCCGCCGCCCATCTGACGGGACAGCGACTGACCCCAGCCGCGCAGGCGCGGCAGCATGTACTGCATCTGTGCCAGCGAGACCTGTGCCTTGCCCTCGCGGGACTTGGCGTGCTGGGCGAAGATGTCGAGGATCAGTGCGGTCCTGTCGACCACCTTGACCTTCACGACGTCTTCCAGGTGGATCAGCTGGCCGGGGCTGAGCTCACCGTCGCACACGACGGTGTCCGCCCCTGTCTCGAGAACGATGTCGCGCAGCTCGAGTGCCTTGCCGGAACCGATGTAGGTGGCCGGGTCGGGCTTGTCGCGACGCTGGAAGACGGCGTCGAGCACCTGTGCTCCGGCCGTCTCGGCGAGTGCCGCAAGCTCCGCGAGGGAAATCTCCGCGTCGTGCACCGTGCCCGAGGTCCAGACACCGACCAGCACGACGCGCTCCAGGCGCAGCTGCCGGTACTCGACCTCGGTGACGTCCTCGAGCTCGGTGGAGAGTCCGGCCACACGCCGCAGGGCGGCACGGTCGGAGCGGTCCAGCTGTTCGCCGTCCCGCGCTCCGTCGATCTCGTGGCTCCAGGCGACGTCCTCTTCCATCAGGGCGTCGGCCCGAAGGGGGCTTTCGGTGAGGCTCTCGGTGGCGTTCTCCGTGGCACTCTGCGCGTCCTGCGCGTCCTGGGGAAGGGAAGAAGAGGAGGTCATTGGATCCTTACGTCGATAGAAGTCGGTTACATCAGTCACAACGCGTAACCTCCCGGGATGATTCCCCGAGGGGAATTCTCCGGTCCGGCCGCCGTGGCGACTCGTCGATAGTGGCACGGCGGGCCCGGCCCGTCACGCGGGTTTACCGCTGCCGCGCCGGTGTCGTGCTCCGCCAGTCCGGGTGCCCCGGCATGGGCGGCGTCTTCTTCCCGTACAGCCAGCCGTCGAAGAACGCGGTCAGGTCGCGTCCGGCCACCCGGGACGCCAGAGCGGTGAAGTCCGCCGTGGCGGCGTCGGAGTCGCGGTGCTTCCTCACCCAGAGCCTCTCCAGCCGGTCGAAGGCGCCGCTGCCGATCTCCTGGCGGAGCGCGTACAGGACCAGCGCGCTTCCGTCGTACACCACCGGCCGGAACAGGCTGAGCTTCTCGCCCGGCGCCGGCGCGGCGGGGCGGGCCGGCGGGCCGCCCCCGGCGCGCCAGCCGTCCGAGCGGGTGTAGGCGTCGCGCATCCGTCGCTCAAGCGGCCTGTCCGCGTGCTCCTCGGCGTAGCGCGCCTCGTACCAGCTGGCATGACCCTCGTTGAGCCAGAGATCGGACCAGGTCCGCGGGGAGACGCTGTCGCCGAACCACTGGTGGGCCAGTTCGTGGACCATGACCGAGTCGACGTACCACGCGGGGAAGCCGCCGTCGTTGAACAGGCGCCGCTCGAAGAGGGAGAGGGTCTGGGTCTCCAGCTCGAACCCGGTCTCGGTGTCGGCGACCAGGACGCCGTAGTTCTCGAAGGGGTAGCGGCCGACCTGCTGTTCCATCCATTCCAGCTGGCCCGGGGTCTTCCTCAGCCAGGGTTCGAGCTTCTCCCGGTCGGCGGCGGGCACGACGTCTCGCACGGGCAGCCCGTGCGGACCTGTGCGCTCGACGACGGTGGACCGGCCGATGCTGACCTGGGCCAGTTCGGTGGCCATGGGGTGTTCGGTGCGGTAGGTCCAGGTGGTGCGGTCGCCGTGGCTGATCCGCCCGGTGCGCAGGCCGTTGGCCACCACCGTCAGATCCTGCGGGGCCGTGACGCGGAAGGTGAAGTACGCCTTGTCGGCGGGATGGTCGTTGCTGGGGAAGACCCGGTGTCCGGCGTCGGCCTGGTTCGCCATGACGAGCCCGTCGGCGGTCCGCACCCAGCCCCCGCTCTCCTGCTCGCCCGAGGGGTCGCTGGTGTGGCGGACCGTGATGCGCAGGGGGACTCCTGCCGGGAGCCTGCCCGGTGGCTCGATGACCAGGTCCTCGTCCTCGGTCGCGAAGTCGGCGCGCAGACCGTTGATCTCGACGGAGCGCACGGTGCCGCGGGTGAAGTCGAGGTTGATCCGCTCCAGCGGCTCGGTCGTCCGTGCGTCGATCGTGGTGACGGCGTCCATCGGTTCGCTGTTACGGCCTCCGTAGCTGAGGCCGATGTCGTAGGCGAGTACGTCGTATCCGGGGTTGCCGAGATGCGGGAAGAGCGGGTCCCCGATGCCGAGGGGCACCGGTGCGGGCAGGGTGGCGGCGACGAGGGTGGCCGATGCGGTGGCCAGGAGGGCGGCCCGCAGGCGGCGGGAGAGGAACGGCATGGACTACGGCTACCAGCGACGCCCCGCCGTAACGGGACGGCGCGCGCCGCGCCACCCGAACGAGATCCGCCGTGGCGGACGGCGCCAATCCCGGTCGAGCGCGTAAGCCGGGCACTTGGCGCAGCTCACGACCGGTCCCGGTCAGAGCGTGACGGCCGGGCGCAGGGCGCAGCTCACGACCGGTTCCGGTCAGAGCGCGGCGGCCGGATGCTGGGCGCGGCTCACGTCGTACACCCCCGGGACGTCACGCATGGCGCGCATCAGCGCGGGCAGTCCCGCGGCGTCGGGGAGTTGCAGGGTGTACGTGTGGCGTACGCGCTGTTCGCTGGGGGGTTCGACCGTGGCGGAGATGACCGCCGCGTCCGCTCCGGCGATCGCCTCGGTGAGGTCGGCGAACAGCCGGGGCCTTCCGAAGGACTCCGCGACCAGGGTCACCCGGCATTCGGCCGCGTCGCCCCAGCTCACGACGACCGGCACCCGGCCGACAGCCTCCATCCTGGCCACGACGGGACACTCCAGCCGGTGCACGGTGACGGCACCTCCGCGCACCGTGAATCCGGTGACGTCGTCGGGGGGTACGGGGGTGCAGCAGCCCGCGAGCCGGACGGTGGTGTCGGGCCGCTCGACCACCGCGCTCACGGTGCGGCCGGCCGGCCCGGCGGATCCCGGTCGCGCGGGCCGGGAGGACCTGGCGGGTTGCGGGCCGGGCCTGCGGCCGTCGGAAGGCGTTGCGGCGGCGGCCTCCGGGTCCTGCGGATGGGCGTCGAGCCAGCCGGTGATGGCGATGCGGGCGGTGGGCGTCCGCGCGTGGTCGAGCCAGTCGGGTGAGGGCCCGGACGCGGCGTCCTCGGCGAGGAGCGGCTGGACCGTGTCACCGTCGCCGAGCACGGTGCTGAGCGTGGCCAGCCGGCCGTTGACCCGGGCCCCGATACAGCTGTGTGCGGCGTCCCCGTACTGCGCGTAGGCGGCATCGACGCAGGTGGCGCCCGCCGGCAGGCCGAGCGTGCCGCCGTCGGTGCGGAAGACGGTGATCTCGCGGTCCTGGGCGAGATCGGCGCGCAGCGTGGTCCAGAAGGTGTCGGGGTCGGGGGCGGACTGCTGCCACTGGAGGAGCCGGGAGAGCCAGCCGGGGCGGGTCGGGTCGGCCCGTTCGCCGTCGGCGGGTTCCGCGCTCGGTGCCGTGCCGTCCGCGGTGTACGGATTGCCGAGCGCGATGACGCCGGCCTCGGCGACCTTGTGCATGCGGTGGGTGCGGATGAGGACTTCGGCGACCTCGCCGTCCGGGCCCACCACCGCGGTGTGCAGCGACTGGTACAGGTTGAACTTGGGTGAGGCGATGAAGTCCTTGAACTCGGAGATCACCGGGGTGAAACAGGTGTGGAGCTCGCCGAGGACGGCGTAGCAGTCGGCGTCCTCGCCGACGAGCACCAGCAGGCGTCCGAAGTCGCTGCCGCGCAGTTCGCCGCGTTTGATCCGGACGCGGTGCACGGAGACGAAGTGGCGTGGCCTGAAGACCACTTCGGCGGTGATGCCGGCATCCCGGAGCACCGCCGCCACGTTGTCCGCGACGGCGGTGAGCGGGTCCCCCGCGGCGGTCGCGGCGGAGATCACGGCGCGGGTGTGCACGTACTCCTCGGGGTGGAGGATGGCGAAGACGAGGTCCTCCAGCTCGGTCTTGAGCGCCTGGACACCGAGCCGTTCGGCGAGGGGGATCAGTACGTCGCGGGTGACCTTGGCGATCCTGGCCTGCTTCTCGGGGCGCATCACGCCGAGCGTGCGCATGTTGTGCAGCCGGTCGGCGAGCTTGATCGACATCACGCGCACGTCGTCGCCGGTGGCGACGAGCATCTTGCGGAAGGTCTCCGGCTCGGCGGCGGCCCCGTAGTCGACCTTCTCCAGCTTGGTCACACCGTCGACGAGGTAGCAGACCTCCTCCCCGAACTGGTCCCGCACCTGATCGAGTGTCACCTCGGTGTCCTCGACGGTGTCGTGGAGGAGGGAGGCGGTCAGCGTGGTGGTCTCGGCGCCGAGCTCGGCGAGGATGAGGGTGACCGCGAGCGGGTGCGTGATGTAGGGCTCGCCGCTCTTGCGCATCTGTCCGCGGTGCGAGCTCTCCGCGAGGACGTAGGCCCGGTGCAGCACGGAGAGATCGGCGTCGGGATGGTGGGCCCGGTGTGCCTCGGCGACATGGCCGATGGCGTCCGGCAGCCGGTCCCGGGAGACCGGGCCGAGCAGGGCGACCCTGCCGAGCCTGCGGAGATCGATCCGGGGACGGCCCCGCCTGCGGATGGGAGCACCTGGGTTGGTGGCCTCTGCGCTCATGGGGCACCTCCGGCAACGTCGACCGGCGGTGGGAAGGTGCGGTCGCGCCTCCGGGCCGGTGCTTGATGCTACCGACCCCACCACGTGGCGGAGTCCGGCTCTCGCCCAGCGTGAAACGGATCACCCATTCGAGCGAAGCTCTATCCCCTGAGCGTTTCGAGCCAGACCGGATCGATCATGCCCTCGGCGACGATCACGGCCGCTCCGGTCATCTCGATCTCACCGTCCGGGTGCTCGGTGATCACCAGGGTGCCGCCCGGCAGATCGACGGTGTACGTGACCGGAGCCCCGGTCTCCGCAGGGTCCGCCGCGTCCCGGCGGGCCGCGGCGACGGCCACGGCGCAGGCGCCGGTGCCGCAGGAGCGGGTCTCGCCCGAGCCGCGCTCGTGGACCCGCATCGCGACGTGCCGGGGCCCGCGGTCCACGACGAACTCGATGTTGACCCCGTCGGGGTAGACGGCGGCGGGCGTGAACGACGGCTCGCGGAACAGATCTCCGGCGTGCGCCAGATCGTCGACGAACGCGATCGCGTGCGGATTGCCCATGTTCACGTTGCGGGCGTCCCAGCTGCGGTCTCCGACGGTGACCGTGACCCCGTCGGCGGGAAGCAGGGCACGGCCCATCGAGACCGTCACGTCGCCGTTCTTGGCGAGGTGCACCTTCTTCACGCCGCCGCGGGTGGCGACCGCGAGGTCGCCCTCCTCAACGGCGCCGGCGCGCTGCAGGTACCGGGCGAAGACCCGCACGCCGTTGCCGCACATCTCGGCGACGGAGCCGTCGGCATTGCGGTAGTCCATGAACCACTCGGCCTCGCCGGCCATGGCCTGCGCCTCGGGGTGCGCGGCGGACCGCACGACGTGCAGCAGACCGTCGCCGCCGATCCCCGCGCGGCGGTCGCACAGCCCTGCGACGACGGCCGCGGGCAGGTCGAGGGCGTTGTCCGGGTCCGGGACGATCACGAAGTCGTTCTCGGTGCCGTGGCCCTTGAGGAAGGCGATCTGCGAGTTGGTCACAGGACAACTGTACGAGCCCGCGCCGACGACCCGGAGAACCGGCCCGCCGGACGGGAGGGTCGCCCGGGCCGTCACCCACGGCCCGGCCCGGTCCTCAGTTCTGCAGTCGTGCCACGCGCCAGACGGCCAGTGCGACCAGTACGGCGCACACCGCCACGTACAGCGCGATCACCCGCCAGTCGGCCCGCTCCCCGGAACCCCTGGACGGCAGTCCCGGCCAGGTGTGTCCGACGCGGCGGGCCGCCATCATGCCCCAGCCCGCGGCGCAGCAGCTGATCAGCAGTCCCAGCATCGCGACCACCGGTCCGCCGTCGCCCACCTCGAAGGCGAGAGGGAAGGCGAACATCAGCGATCCCAGCGCGGCGAGCATGACGATCGGCGCGAGCTGCCAGATACGCATCCGCCGGGCGGGACGCAGCTCCACCTCGACCTCGGGGGTCACAGCGAGCTCGTCGGGCCCGTCGGGGCTCAGGCCTCCTGCGTCGTGCTGCGTGTCCGGTGCGTCTTGCTCTGTGTCGCGAGGGCCGGCCTCCATCGCCACGCGCCCTCCCAACTCGGACTGGTCGATCGATGCTCGATGATGGCACGCCACGGGTCGCCGAATTGACGGGCGGGGCTTCCCGATGCCATCACGTGATCAGGCTGTAACCGCTCGTTCGACCAACGCCAGCGCCCGGCCCGGGAGTTCCCCACGATGCTCCACGGCACCGTTCAGCCACTGGACGCGCGGGTCGCGGCGGAACCAGGAGTCCTGGCGGCGCGCGAAGCGTTTGGTGGCGCGCACGGTCTCGGTGCGCGCCTCGTCCTCGGTGCACTCCCCTGCCAGTGCGGTGAGCACCTGCTGATAGCCGAGCGCCCGGGAGGCGGTGCGTCCTTCCCGCAGACCCCGCGCCTCCAGGGTGCGCACCTCGTCGACGAGTCCGGCCTCCCACATCCGGTCGACCCGGACCGCGATGCGTTCGTCGAGCTCCGGGCGTGCCACGTCGACGCCGATCTGGACGGCGTCGTAGACCGCATCGTTACCGGGGAGGTTGGCGGTGAAGGGCTTGCCGGTGATCTCGATGACCTCCAGCGCCCGCACGATGCGCCGGCCGTTGCTCGGCAGGATGGCGCGGCCCGCCTCGGGGTCGGCCGCGGAAAGCCGCTCGTGCAGCGCTCCGGAGCCGTGCTCGGCCAGTTCCGCCTCCAGCGCGGCCCGGACGCCGGGGTCCGTCCCGGGGAACTCCAGGGCGTCGATCGCACCCTTCACGTACAGCCCTGAACCACCCACCAGGACGGGCGTGCGGCCTTCGGCGAGCAGCCGGTCGATCTCGTGGCGGGCCAGGCGCTGGTACTCCGCGACACTGGCGGTCTCGGTGACATCCCAGATGTCCAGCAATCGGTGGGGTACGGAACCGCGCTCGCCGAGCGTCAGTTTGGCGGTGCCGATGTCCATCCCCCGGTAGAGCTGCATGGAGTCGGCGTTGACCACTTCGCCCCCGAGCTGCTGGGCGAGGAACACCCCCAGGTCGGACTTTCCTGCTGCGGTGGGACCGACGACGGCGATGACCCGCGGTGCGGGAGCTGAACTTCTCACTGACACAGTCTCGCAAACCTCGGGGCCGTTCCCGAATGGGCGATGCGCGGGCCGTGGGTGGCCACCCGGTCACGCACGGCCGAGTAAAATGATGTCTACATACGGGTGGTTTCTCATGGTTCCGCCATTTCCTCCAGAACCGCCGATGCCGCGACCGGGAGAGTGCGGGGCGGCACGGTGGGTACCGGGGCCGGAGAGAGCACGCGCACGCAGCCCCCAGCAGAGAAGGTGTCCGATGGGCTTCATGGACAATTTGAAGGCGAAGCTGAGCCCCGCGAAGGACAAGGTGAGCGACCTCGCGCAGCAGCACGGGGACAAGATCGACCAGGGGCTCGACAAGGCCGCGCGGACGGTGGACGCGAAGACCAAGGGCAAGTACAGCGACAAGATCGTGTCCGGCACGCAGAAGGCCAAGGGGGCCGTGGACCGGCTGGCCCACAAGGACGGGGACGGTACGCCGCCCGCCCCGGGCAGCACACCGCCGCCGCCCGCTTCCTGACACCGGACAGGCACGACAGCAAGACGGCCGCGGAGCCGCAACGCTCCGCGGCCGTCGTGCGTGCAGTGCGTGCAACGCTTTCGGCGCGCGTAAGGCGCGTGCAGTGCGTGCAACGCTTTCGGTGCCTGCAGTGCGTGCAGTGCGTGCAGTGCGTGCGACGGTCAGGATCAGGACCAGGCGGCGACCATGTAGCCGACACCGTACGGCGCGTCGTCGTACAGCAGCCGGCCGTTCAGCCCGGCGCCCTCGGCCGCCCCCGCGAGCACCTGCCAGGGCGCGCGGCCCGCAGCCTTGAGTTGGTACGCCAGCGCCTCGTCCAGCGCGATCAGCGCGCCCGTGTCCGCCGCTCCCAGCGCGTGCGAGGCCACCGCGTCGAACCCGGCGGCGCGCTCGTCGAGGTAGCCCGGCGACTTCAGGGTGCGGCAGGCGCTGCCGTCCCCCATCACCAGCAGCGCGACCCGGTCCGCGCGGGCGGCCAGCGCACGCCCCGTCTCCGTGCAGCGGCCGGTCTCCAGCGACTCCCCCACACCGAGCGCCTCGACCGGGGTGCCCGCCCAACCGGTGCGGGCCAGCAGCCACGCACCGACCGCGAGCGACGGGGCGAGCGGGCGCTCGGCGACCGTGCCCAGGTCCCGCCCCAGCCGTACGTCGACGTCCACACCGAACTCCTGGAAGCCGCCGGTGGCACCCTCGGGGTACGGTCCCCGGCCCGCGAGGTCCGCCGGGCCGATCACGATCAGCAGATCGGGCCGGGAGGCCGCGAGGACGCCGAGGGCGTCGGTGCACGCGGTCCTTGCGGCATCGAGCTCGGGCGCGGCGCCGGAGGCCACCTCGGGGACCAGCAGCGGCGGACAGGGGCAGACAGCGGCGGCGACAAGCATGAGGGGCAGCGTACTTGTCCGGCCGCCGGACCCCGCGCGGGAGCCCGTACGCCCGTCAGTCGCAGCCGCAGCCCGGTGCCGAGGCGGCCGGCAGCGGTGCCGGGGCACCGATCCCGGGCAGGCCCAGCATGACGCCGGCCGGCTTGGCGGCCGCGGCGGCGGTGCGCTTCTCCCAGGCGTCGCCCGAACGGGTCCGCCGCACCCCGAGGGGCGCGCCCTCGGCAAGGAGGTGGTGCGGGGCCGCGTAGCTGATCTCGACGGTCACCACGTCGCCCGGCCGTACGTCCTGGCCGGGCTTGGTGAAGTGGACCAGTCGGTTGTCGGGGGCGCGGCCGGACAGCCGGTGGGTGGCGCCGTCCTTGCGGCCCTCGCCCTCCGCGACCATGACGTCCAGCGTGCGGCCTACCTGCTTCTTGTTCTCCGACCAGGAGATCTCCTCCTGGAGGACGGACAGGCGCATGTAGCGCTCCTGGACGACCTCCTTGGGGATCTGCCCGTCCATGTCGGCGGCGGGGGTTCCGGGGCGCTTGGAGTACTGGAAGGTGAAGGCGTTGGCGAAGCGTGCCTCACGGACCGCGTGCATGGTCTGCTCGAAGTCCTCCTCGGTCTCACCGGGGAAGCCGACGATGATGTCGGTGGAGATCGCGGCGTCCGGCATCGCGGCCCGCACCTTGTCGATGATGCCGAGGAAGCGTTCCTGCCGGTACGAGCGCCGCATCGCCTTCAGGACCGTGTCCGAACCCGACTGCATCGGCATGTGCAGCTGCGGCATCACGTTCGGCGTCTCGGCCATGGCCGCGATCACGTCGTCGGTGAAGTCGCGCGGGTGCGGCGAGGTGAAGCGGACCCGCTCCAGGCCCTCGATCCGCCCGCAGGCGCGCAGCAGCTTGGAGAAGGCCTCGCGGTCGCCGATGTCGGAGCCGTACGCGTTGACGTTCTGGCCGAGCAGGGTGATCTCGGAGACGCCCTCGGCGACCAGTGCCTCGATCTCGGCCAGGATGTCGCCGGTCCGGCGGTCCTTCTCCTTGCCCCGCAGCGCCGGGACGATGCAGAAGGTGCAGGTGTTGTTGCAGCCGACGGAGATCGAGACCCAGGCGGCGTACGCGGACTCGCGGCGGGTGGGCAGCGTCGAGGGGAACGCCTCCAGGGACTCGGCGATCTCGATCTGCGCCTCCTCCTGGATACGGGCGCGCTCCAGCAGCACGGGCAGCTTGCCGATGTTGTGCGTACCGAAGACGACGTCGACCCAGGGGGCCCGCTCGACGATGGTGTCGCGGTCCTTCTGTGCGAGGCAGCCGCCGACCGCGATCTGCATCCCGGGGCGCTTCGTCTTCATCGGGGCGAGCCGGCCGAGGTTTCCGTAGAGCTTGTTGTCGGCGTTCTCCCGCACCGCGCAGGTGTTGAAGACGACGACATCGGCGTCGCCGTCGGAGCCCTCGGGCGCCCGCACGTAGCCGGCGTCCTCCAGCAGCCCCGACAGCCGCTCGGAGTCGTGGACGTTCATCTGGCACCCGTAGGTGCGCACCTCATAGCTTTTTCTGACGTCCACTGCTTCGCTCCGGTTGCCGCTGCTCATGCCACAAGGGTAGGCGCTGCACGGAGGCCTTCCGCCGCGGGAGGTTTCCGGGCCGTCGCGGCAGCGGGGAGATCCGCGGGCGCCCCTGGCCAGGGCGGGGAAACACCTGGCAGGATCGCCGCCATGCTCCCGGCACTGTCCCGAATCGGCCGCCGTCGCTCGCTGCGTGCGGGCGCCGCCCTCGTCGTCGTGCTCGGACTGCTCCTGTGGTGGCTGCTCCCCCTCGGCGACCCGGCGCCGACCGGGACGCTGAAGTTCAGTACCGGGGTCCGCAGCGGCGTCTACGAACGGTACGGCGAACGGCTCAAGGGCGCGCTCGCCAAGGACCTGCCCGAGGTGTCGATACAACTGCAGACGAGCGAGGGCTCGCAGCAGAACATCGCCCGGGTCGCGACGGGCGAGGCCGACTTCACCATCGCCACCACCGACGCCGTCGCCACCTATCTCCGGGACGGCAAGCCCGGCGCCGACCGGCTGCGCGGCTGTGTGCGGCTGTACGACGACTACATCCAGCTGGTCGTGAAGCGGGAATCGGACATCCGCAGGGTCGCGGATCTGCGCGGCAAGACGGTCGCGGTCGGACAGCCGGGGTCGGGGGTGCGGCTGGTCGCCGACCGGCTGATGACGGCCGCGGGCCTGGACCCCGTGGGCGACGTGACGGCGGTGCCGGCCGGGATCGACACGATGCCGGAGCTGCTGGAGAACGGCCGCCTCGACGCGTTCTTCTGGTCCGGCGGACTGCCGACCACCGCTGTGGCGGAGCTCTCGGACCGGTTCTCGGTCCGGCTGGTCCCGCTGGAGGACACGCTCATCAAGGAGCTCCAGGCGGCCGGCGGGTCCACCCGTTACTACCGCTCGGCTGTGATGCCCGCCGACGCCTACGCGAACGCGCAGCAGGGGCAGGCCGTCCCCACGGTGGCGGTCGCCAATGTGCTGGTGACCACGGACCGCACCGACGCGGCGATGACGGAGGCGTTCACCCGGACCGTGATCGACAGCCGGGACCGGATCGGGCGCGAGGTGCACGCCGCGCAGCTGGTGGACCTGCGGACGGCGATCTACACGGATCCACTGCCGCTGCACGAAGGGGCCAAGCGCTACTACCGCTCGGTCAAGCCCTGAACGAAGGGGCCAAGCGCTGCTACCGCCAGGTCAAGCCCTGAACGAAGGGGCCAAGCGCTGCTACCGCCAGGTCAAGCCCTGAACGAAGGGGCCAAGCGCTGCTACCCCCCGGTCCAGCCCTGAGGCCCTGCCGCGGTGGCCCGGCGCCTCAGCTGTGCGGGCCGTTGCGCGGCACCGAGACCGTCACGCGCAGCCCGTGCGGTTCGTTCCGCGCGCAGGAGAGGGAGCCTGCGCTCGCGGCGAGGAGCGCCTTGGAGATGGAGAGGCCGAGGCCGGACCCGCGGACGTTCTGATGCTGGGAGCTTCGCCAGAACCGGTCACCGACGCGCTCCATCTCCTGCTCGGTGAGCCCCGGTCCGCCGTCCGCCACGACGACGGTGACGCACGTGCTGTCGGAGGCGACCGTGACCCGGACCTCCTCGTCCTCGGGGGTGAACTTGAGGGCGTTGTCGATGATGGCGTCGAGCGCGCTGGACAGGGCGATGGGATCCGCCCAGGCGGTGACGGCCGAAATGCCGTCCGCCCGCAGCCGTACGCCCTTCTCCTCGGCCACCGGCCGCCATGAGGCGACCCGTTCGGAGCTGAGTGCGCCTATGTCCGTGAGCTGCAGATCCGCACCGGTGTGCTCGGCCAGCGCCAGGTCGAGCAGGTCGTCGAGAACCTGGCCGAGGCGCTTGCCCTCCGTACGCACGGAGGCGATCTCCTGGTTGCCCTCGGGCAGTTCGAGGGCGAGCAGCTCGATCCGCAGCAGCAGTGCCGCCAGTGGATTGCGCAACTGGTGGGAGGCGTCCGCGACGAAGGCGCGCTGCTGCTCCAGCACATCCTCGACGTTGTCGGCCATCTCGTTGAACGAACGGGCCAGGCGCCTGAGTTCCGGGGGCCCGCCCGACGCCGCCACCCGGGACCGCATCCGGCCGCTGGCGATGTCGTGGGCTGCGGCGTCCAGTGTCCGTACGGGGAGCAGGACCCAGCCGGTGAGCCGGTTCGCGGCGCCGACGGCCACCAGCATGGCGATCACCTCGCCCGCGGCGATCAGGAGCCAGCCGCGGAGTGTGGCGGCGCGCATCTGGCCGGTGGGCGAGTCGATGACCACGACGGCGATCACATCGCCGTCCCGCACGACGGGCGAGGCGACGACCACCCGGCCGTCCTGCCAGGGCCAGACCTGGGGCGGGTCGTGGCTGCGGCGGCCGAGCAGCGCCTCGTTGAACGCCTCGCGGCCCTCGCCCTCGACGGGCAGCCGCCAGGACCCCGGCGCCTTGGCCATCGCGGAGTCGTCGCGGTAGAAGACGCCGGCCCGGATGCCGTACACGGAGTCGTACGTCTCCAGTTCGCCCTGGAGCGTACGGCGCCGCTCGTCGTAGCCGCTGGTGCGCTCGGTGATGAACTGGGCGAGCGCGGCGAAGCGTGCCGTGTCGTCGATGCGGTCGATCACGACGCCCTGCTGCTGGGCCGCCGCCACGCTGACCGCCAGCGGGAAGCCCAGGGCGAGCAGGACGGCAGCCATGAGGACGATGAGGAGGGGAAGCAGCCGGGTACGCAACAGGACGTACGCCTTCTACGCGGACGGCGCGACGAGGCGGTAGCCGACCCCGCGCACGGTCTCGATCAGGGCGGGCAGCCGCAGCTTGGAGCGCAGGGAGGCGACATGCACCTCCAGGGTGCGGCCCGTCCCCTCCCAGCTCGTACGCCACACCTCGCTGATGATCTGTTCCCGGCGGAACACCACCCCGGGCCGCTGGGCGAGCAGCGCGAGCAGGTCGAACTCCTTGCGGGTGAGCTGGACTTCCGTACCGTCGACGCTGACCCGGCGGGTCGGCAGCTCGATGTGCACATGCCCCAGGCGCAGTGCCGCGACGGGCGTGGGAGCGGTGTCCTCGGGACCCGTCTTGCGCCGGCTGACGGCGTGGATACGGGCGAGGAGCTCACCGGTGTCGTACGGCTTGGTCACGTAGTCGTCGGCGCCGAGGTTGAGTCCGTGGATCCGTGAGCGGACATCGGCCCGCGCCGTCACCATGATCACGGGTACGGAGCTGCGCTTGCGGATCTTCCCGCAGACCTCGTATCCGTCCTGGTCGGGCAGGCCGAGGTCGAGGAGCACGACACCGAAGGGTTCCGTCTCGGTGGGTAGGAGCGCCTGCAGGGCCTCCTCGCCACTGCGGGCGTGCACCACTTGGAAGCCGTGCCGCGCGAGGATCGCGGACAGGGCGGCGGCGACGTGGTTGTCGTCCTCGACGAGCAGCAGTCTCATGGCCCCCCTCTCTCTCCGTATGTGCGGTGTCTGTGCGGGCACGTACACCGCTGGTCACTTCCCCGTACCGGGGCGTTTCACGTCAGGGTGTATCAGGGCATCCACTCCGATGACCGGTGGGCCAGTCAAGTGCCCGCCCGTTACATCCGGGTTTCCGTTATGCACCCGGTACGCCCCGGGGCCCCGCAAGGCGCCCCGTTCACACGGAGTGTCCGGTTGCCGCCGGATCGTTATGCTCAATTTCCGCTCAGATGTAATGACGCTGGTCGCACTGCGTCACTAAGGTCCTTCCCAACCGAGGAGGACGGAGCAAGAAGCCGATGAGCGGAGTTTCAGTGACCAAGGGCGCCGAGGACGCTGCACCCGCGCCCGGCGGCGACCTGGTTGTGCTGAGCAACGTCAACAAGCACTTCGGCGCGCTGCATGTGCTCCAGGACATCGACCTGACGATCGCCCGTGGCGAGGTCGTGGTCGTCATCGGACCCTCCGGGTCCGGGAAGTCCACGCTGTGCCGCACGATCAACCGCTTGGAGACGATCGACTCGGGCGCGATCTCGATCGACGGAAAGCCCCTGCCCGAAGAGGGCAAGGAGCTGGCGAGGCTGCGTGCCGATGTCGGCATGGTCTTCCAGTCGTTCAATCTCTTCGCGCACAAGACGGTGCTGGAGAACGTGACGCTCGGCCAGCTCAAGGTCCGCAAGGCGGACAAGAAGGCGGCCGAGGACAAGGCGCGTTCACTGCTCGACCGGGTGGGCGTCGGGACCCAGGCCGACAAGTACCCCTCCCAGCTCTCCGGCGGTCAGCAGCAACGTGTCGCGATCGCACGGGCGTTGGCGATGGACCCGAAGGTCATGCTCTTCGACGAGCCGACCTCCGCGCTCGACCCGGAGATGATCAACGAGGTGCTGGAGGTCATGCAGCAGCTCGCCCGTGACGGCATGACCATGGTCGTCGTCACCCATGAGATGGGCTTCGCGCGTTCCGCGGCGAACCGGGTCGTCTTCATGGCGGACGGGAAGATCGTCGAAGAGGCCACGCCCGACCAGTTCTTCAGCAACCCGCGCAGTGACCGGGCCAAGGACTTCCTGTCGAAGATCCTTCACCACTGATGGAGCCTTCAGCGCCGGTTTCACGACCGGCTGATCACTCACATCACGTCAACTCTAGGGAATTTCACCATGCAGCTTCGTAAGGTCACCGCCGCCTCGGCCGCCGTGCTCGCTCTCGCCCTGACCGCCACCGCCTGTGGATCCGACGACAAGGACGACGCGTCCGGTTCGGGCGGCGGCAAGAAGATCACGATCGGTATCAAGATCGACCAGCCGGGTATCGGTCTGAAGACCCCGGACGGCAAGTTCACCGGCTTCGATGTCGATGTCGCCACGTACGTGGCCAAGGAACTGGGCTACGACGCCAAGGACATCAACTTCAAGGAGACCAAGAGCGCCGACCGCGAGACGTCGATCGAGCGCGGTGACGTGAAGTTCATCGCCGCCTCCTACTCGATCAACGACGAGCGGCTGCAGAAGGTCGACTTCGCGGGCCCGTACCTCCTCGCCCACCAGGACATCCTGGTCCGCGCGGACGACACCTCCATCAAGGCGCCCGAGGACCTGAACAACAAGAACCTCTGCTCAGTCACCGGCTCGACCTCGGCGCAGAACGTCCACGACAAGCTGGCCCCGAAGGCTGAGCTCCAGGAGTACGGCGGCTACTCGGAGTGCCTGACCGGTCTGGAGAACAAGGCTGTTGACGCGCTGACCACGGATGACAGCATCCTGGCCGGCTACGCCTCGCAGGACGCCAACAAGGGCAAGTTCAAGCTGGCCGGCTTCAAGATGACCAACGAGAACTACGGCATCGGCCTGAAGAAGGGCGACGCCGACCTCAAGAAGAAGATCAACGACGCGCTGACCAAGATGGTCTCGGACGGTTCGTGGGACAAGGCCGTGGAGGCCAACTTCGGCCCGGCAGGCTACAAGAACGAGCCCGCCCCGAAGATCGGCAACGTCGTCAAGTGAAGCAGGGCTGACCGGGCGCGCCGCCACTGACGGCGGCGCGCCGTGCCCTCCTACACGCAGAAGCGCGGGAGATCGTGTTCGACTTTCTTGATGGTTACGACCTGCTGGGGGCCTTCTGGGTGACGGTGCAACTCACCGTCTACTCCGCCCTTGGCTCCCTCATATGGGGAACGCTGCTGGCCGGCATGAAGGTCAGCCCGGTCCCCCTGATGCGCGGTTTCGCGACCGGCTATGTGAACGTGGTCCGGAACATTCCGTTGACCGTGATCATTCTCTTCTCGTCGCTGGGTCTGTTCTCGACGCTCGGCGTCAAGCTCGGCGGCGACGGCTTCACGAGCATCAACTTCCGGCTCGCGGTTCTCGCCCTGAGCGCCTACACCGCCGCGTTCGTGTGCGAGGCGCTGCGGTCCGGCATCAACACGGTGCCGGTCGGTCAGGCCGAAGCGGCACGCGCCCTCGGCCTGAGTTTCACCCAGGTGCTGCGGCTGATCATCCTCCCGCAGGCCTTCCGCTCGGTCGTCAATCCGCTGTCCAACGTGCTGATCGCGCTGACGAAGAACACCACCGTCGCCTCCGCGATCGGTGTGGCGGAGGCCTCGTACCTGATGAAGGGCATGATCGAGAAGGAAGCGCAGCTCATCCTGATCTCGGCGGTCTTCGCCTTCGGCTTCATCGTTCTGACCCTCCCGACCGGCCTCATCCTCGGCTGGGTGAGCAAGAAGGTGGCGGTGAAGCGATGACCTCGGTCCTTTATGACGCCCAGGGGCCGCGCGCCAAGCGGCGGAACATCCTCTACACCGTCCTGTTCGTGCTCGTCGCCGCAGCTGTGGTCTGGTGGGTGTACGACGGTCTCGCCTCGAAGCACCAACTCGACTGGATCAAGTGGAAGCCCTTCTTCACCAGCCCCCAGCCATGGGAGACGTTCATCTGGCCCGGGGTCCAGAACACGCTCAAGGCGGCGTTCTTCGCGCTGATCATCGCCCTGCCGCTCGGTGCCTTGTTCGGGATCGGCCGGCTGTCGGACCACCGGTGGATGCGGGTGCCGTCCGGCGTGGTCGTGGAGTTCTTCCGGGCCATTCCCGTGCTGATCCTGATGATCATCGCGAATGCGGTGTACTCCGAGTACACGAACATCGACACCGAGACCCGTCCTCTGTACGCAGTGGTCACAGGCCTGGTGCTCTACAACGCCTCGGTGCTCGCCGAGATCGTGCGCGCCGGCATCCTGACCCTCCCCCGGGGTCAGACCGACGCGGCCAAGGCGATCGGCATGCGCAAGGGTCAGACCATGGTCTTCGTTCTGCTGCCACAGGCGGTCACCGCCATGCTCCCCGCGATCGTCAGCCAGCTCGTGGTGATCGTGAAGGACACCGCACTGGGCGGCGCGGTGATGACCTTCCCTGAGCTACTGGCTTCTGTCCGGCCGATGGCCGCGAACTACGGTTCGAACACCATCGCGTGCTTCACGATCATCGCCGTGATCTACATCGCGCTGAACTTCACTCTCACCTCGTTCGCGAGCTGGCTGGAGCGGCGGCTGCGGCAGAGGAAGAAGAGCACCGGCTCGGGGGGCGCGCCGGAGACGATCGATGCGCCGGTGGTCGTCATGGACTCGGCGGCGGCCTGACGGCTCGTCGGCAAGTGTCCGCGAGGGGCGGTGGCGCACATGCCACCGCCCCTCGCCGCGTTCCGGTGTCACTTGACGCGCGCACCCCCAGTAGGTTGCATACGTTCTGTGATCGCGCCCCGAGCCTCCGCTGCCGCATCTCCTTCGACGCCGCCCTCCGTCTCAGGGGCCGTCCCGGCCTCCTCGCTCCGCTCGTGCGCCTCCGTGCGTCCGGCCACAGGTGTTCCGGGGGCCGCGCCGTGGACCCGGTGATCATCGTCGGTGCCGGGCCTGTCGGCCTGGTGCTGTCGCTCGCTCTCGCGGCGCAGGGCGTGCCCTCCGTGCTCCTCGACGAGGACCCGGGCAAGGACGAGACGCGCCCGGCCCGCACGGTCGTGCTGCGCGAGGACACCGCCGATCTGGTGGAACGGCTCGGCTGCAAGACGCTCCAGGACGAGGGCCTGCGCTGGTCCGGCTGGCGGTCCATGCGGCGTCGGCAGCTGGTACGGGAGCTCCCGCTCGGCGAGAGTGCGCCCGACGGCGATCCGCCGGCCGCCCCCGTCCACGTCCCGCAGCACGCGCTGGTGCGGGGGCTGCGGGACGCGGTCGCCGCGCAGGAACTCGTGCAGACGGCCCGGCTCAGCCGGATCGACACGCTGGAGCAGGACCCCGACGGGGTCACGGTGCACACGCGTGAGCCCGGTTCCACCTGGTGGCGCGGGAGTTACCTGGTCGGCTGCGACGGGGCACGGTCCACCGTGCGCAAGCTCCTCGACATCCGGTTCCCCGGGCGTACGGCGGTGGAGCGGCATGCCGTCGCCGCGCTGCGCACCGAGCTGCCCTGGCCCGGAAAGGCCGTACTGCACCGGCTGCCGCCCTGGCGCACCGGCGGCGCCGAGGTCACTGCTCGGCCGCTCCCGGACGGTGTCTGGCGGCTGGACTGGCTGCTGCCGCCACGCGGCGAACTCGTCACGCCGGACGCCCTCGTCACCCGGGTCCGGGACACCCTGGCGGGCTGGTGCGGCGAGACACCCCCGTACGAACTGCTGGACACCGGCGTCTATACGCTCCACCACCGGCTCGCCCGGAGGTGGCGGGTGAAGCGGGCGTTCCTCGCCGGGGACGCCGCGCATCTGCTGGGCGCCCTCGGCACGCAAGGGCTCGACGAGGGGCTCCGGGACGCCGAGAACCTGGCGTGGAAGCTGGCACTGGCCTGGCATCAGGGCGCATCCGATGTGCTCCTCGACAGCTACCAGGCCGAGCGCCGGGCGGCGGTCGCCTCACGGCTGCGCGCCGCCGACCAGTCGCTGCCGATACTGCGGGGCGGCGGGGGTCTGCGGACCCTGGTCCCGGGGAGCGCACGGGGGCACGATTCGCTGCTCACCGACGGACATCTGGGTTGTGGCCCCCTCGGTGCGCCCCCGTCCTACTCCCATTCCCCCCTTGCGCCCCCACGCGCCGAGGCGCACATCTCCGTGGGTACGCCCCTCGGTGCGCCGGTCGCGAATGTCCGGGTCACCGCGCCGGACGGAACGTCCGTACGACTGAGGGAACGGCTCGGACAGGGGCACCTGCTGGTGGTGCTCGTGGCGCCGGGCACCGGGGTCTGGGACCGACGGCACTGGATGCGGGCCGGGGTCATGCCCCGGCTCGTCGAAACGGTCGACGGCATGCCGGTGAAGGCGGAACTGCTGGTTACCGAGAGCTACCCGGGTGCATCCGCCCACACCGTGCTGCTCGTCCGGCCGGACGGCCATCTCGTGGAGTCGTTCGGTGGGGTCCGGCCTGCGGAACTCCTCGCGGCGGCGGACGCGGCGCGCGGCGGCGCGGTCCTCACCTCCGCACGCTGCGGCCGGACCGCAGACGTCAATTGACCGACGCAGGCGCGCATGGTCTACTCCGGAACATGACCGACACCGATGTGCGCCTGTGGCGGAGGGTCCATCTGGACCTGCTCCGCTATGCGGGCTGCGTGTGTCGCCCGTCCTGCTGAATCGCCTTCTCCTGCTCCGTCGCGCGCCGTGACGTGCGGCCGGGGCGTCCACGCGAACTCTCAGGACGGTCCCTGTGTCTGCCTCCCCCTCCCCTGTGCCCGTACGTACGTCCGACCCCGGTCCGACCGCTGCGGAACTGCTCGACTTCGTCCGCCGCAGCGCCGCGGACACCGCGCTCATCGCCTCGCTCCCCCTCGACCCGGAGGGCCGTACCTGGACCAGGCTCGACGGACCCGGCGGCAGTGAGGCGTGGCTGATCGGCTGGCCGCCCGGCACCGGAACCGGCTGGCACGACCACGCCGACTCGATCGGCGCCTTCCTCACCGCGGCCGGCACGCTGAAGGAGCACTCGCTCGCGGCGCGGCTGCCCACCGACGGCTGGAAGACCCTCGAGCTGTCCGAGGGTATTGACCGGTCAAGGGAGTTGACCGCGGGTCAGGGCAAGGCGTTCGGCCGGCACCACGTCCACGAGGTGCTGAACGAGTCCGCCACGGAGCACGCCGTCTCCGTCCACGCGTACTACCCGCCGCTGCCTCAGATCCGGCGCTACAGCCGCACCGACGCAGTGCTCCGCCTCGAGCAGACCGAACGTCCGGAGGACTGGCAGTGAGCGGCACACAGCACGGCGGTGGCGACAACCCGGTCGGGATCGACGAGCTCCTGGATCGGGTCCGGACCGGATACGAGCGGCTCGGACCGCAGGAGGCGAAGGCGGCGGCCGAGGAGGGCGCCCTGCTCGTGGACATCCGCTACGCGGAACTGCGGGAGCGGGACGGGCTGATTCCGGGGGCGCTGATCGTCGAACGCAACGAGCTGGAATGGCGGCTGGACCCGCAGGGCAGCCATCGCGCGGCGGAGGCCGTGGGCCACGGTCTGCGGGTGGTGGTGATCTGCAACGAGGGGTACGCGTCCAGCCTCGCCGCCGAGTCGTTGCACCGGCTCGGGCTGTACCGGGCGACGGACCTGGTCGGCGGCTTCCAGGCCTGGCGCGCGGCGGGGTTCCCGGTCGAGGTGTGACCAGGGACCTGGACCGGGGGGCCCGGACCGGGAACCCCGGCAGGCTCCCGGCCCGGGCGTGACCAAGGACCCCGGCGGGCTCCCCGCCCAGGCGTGACCGGGAGCGTGCAGGCCCGAGACGCGCCCGGGTCGTCGGTCACCGGCTCGTGACGGCCTCCACCGGGCGCGCCTTCAGGGCCAGTCGGCCGGGCAGTGCGGTCGCGATCAGGGCGAGCAGCGCGGCGGCGCCCACCACGGCCGCGTACGCCAGTGGCCTCACCGTGGGCGCCGCGCCGCCCGTCATGCCGATGCTGAAGGCGGTCAGTACGGCGAGCGCGATCCCGGTGCCGAGTGCGGTCGCGACGAGCAGGACCGACAAGGCCTCGATGCGGAGCATCCGCAGCACCTGTCGGCGGGTCGCCCCGGCCAGTCTGAGGAGCGCGAACTCCTTGAGCCGCTCGGAGACCGACATGGCGAGCGTGTTGACGACGGCGATGGCGGTGAAGGCCAGGACCAGCCCCATGGCGAGCAGATTGACATCGGCGTTCTCCTGCTGACGGTCCGCCCGGAGCCGGTCGGCGGCGGCAGGCGGGACACCCGCGACGCCAGGGAACTCTCGTACCGCAGCCGCCAGTTCGCCTCGACTCACGTCACCTGCGACCAGGACGGCAGCCGCGAGGGGATTGTCCATGTGCTGGGCGAGCAGGTCGTGCGGCAGCGTCAGATCGCCGAAGCCCAGCCCGCGGCGGTAGACGGCCGCGACCGTGAGAGTGGCGGGGGTGCCGTCGCCGAGGTGCAGCTTCAGTTCGCTGCCGGGGCGCAGTCCCAACTGGTCGGCGGCCAGTTCGCTGACCGCGGCGGAGCGGGAGTCCGCGGTGAACGAAGCGAGCGACCCGCCCGTCACATCGGGGTCCCAGGTGTGTGCGAGACCTGCTGGGGTGACGCCCTGGGCCGGGTACTTGGCGAGCCCGACCCGGACGGTCGTGCGGACCACCTCCGTCGCGGCGGTGACGCCGGGCGTCGAACGGACCGCCTCGGCGGCTTCCGCCGGGACACCGGGGCCCTGCGCGCCCAGCACCCAGGTGGCCCGGACGCCCTCACGGGCCTGGGCCAGGGCGGCGTCGCCGAGGGTCGGCTGGACGAAGAGAACCGTGCAGGTCATGCCGATGAGGAGGGTGAGCGGGGTGACGACGGAGGCCATCCGGGTGGAGTTCCCGCGAATGTTCGCCGTGGCCAGGATGCCGACGTGTCCGGCCGCCCTGAGCACACCTGCCAGCAGGACGGCGGCCCCTCGGACAAGGAGCGGGCCGAGCAACGACACCGCCGTGGCCAGCACCACCACGGCCAGGAAGGTCACGGGCGTCGAGGCGGCCTCGGTGTGCAGGATGCTCAGTACGGCGACGAGCACCCCGCCACCGATGAGCAGCACCAGACCGGCGGCGATGCGGCCCCGGGCCGGGCGGCGACGCTCGACGGCGGACTCGGCCATGGCCTCGGCGGGCCGGAGGCGGGCGATACGGCGGCCCGAGATGCGGGCGGCGGCCCAGGCGCCTAGGAGCGTGACGGCGAGGGCGGCGCACGCGGGAAGGATTCCGGCCGTCCGCTCCAGCGTCGCCGGAACAACACCCATGTCGATGAATCGACTGTGCAGCCACCCGGCCAGCGGCAGCCCGGCAAGGGCGCCCAGCACACCGGCGACGGCACCCACCACCAGCGCCTCACGGCCGAGCAGGCGGCGGACCTGCCGTGACGTGGCGGCGACGGTACGCAACAGGGCCAGCTCGCGGTGGCGTTGCTGGATGGAGAGCGCGAAGGTCCCGACCACGACGAGTACCGCGACCAGCAGCGAGGTGCCGCCCATGGCACCGCCCATGGAGACCAGCTTGATCCGTGCGCCCGCGGCGTCCAGGAACTCGACCGGGCCGCGCTCGTCTCCCGTCGAGAGCTGGAAGGTGCTGCCCTTGAGGGCTTGCGCGACCTGTTGCTTCAGCCGGTCGGTGTCCGCACCGGCTTCGGGCAGCACCCCCAGGGCGGAGACCTGACCGGGGCGGGCGGCGAGGCGTTCGGCCTCCGCCGTTGAGAAGAACAGTGAGGTCTGCTGCCGGAGTTCGCCGTGCCCGTCCGGGGCGGCGATGCCGCTGACACGGTAGGTGCGAGGGGCCCGGGTGGACTGCACGGTGAGCCGGTCGCCGGTCGTGAGGCCCGCCCGCTCGGCGAGTCCCCGGTCGATCACGACCTCATCGACGGAAACCGGGCCACGGCCTGCGGTGAGGGCGAACGGGGTGAGCGGGGCGGAGTCCCAGGAGTGGCCGTACGAGGGAAGGGCGCCGCCTCCCACGTGGTCGGGCAGTCCCAGGGGCTCGGCGAGGAAGGTGAGTTCGGGAACGATCGCGCGCACACCCTCCAGGGTGCGGATCCGGTCGGCGGCGGTGGCGGGGAGCCAGGCGCGTTCGGCGACCGGCTTGGCCTTGTGTTTGACCTTCGTCTTCCCGTTGCCCCTGTGCTTCACGGTGGTCCGGTGGACGTTCTGGTCCGCGGAGACGAGGAGGGGTGTCGCGGCGTAGCGCTCGGTGGCGATCCGTCCGCGCAGGCCGGTCTCCAGGAGGGTGCCGCAGGCGGTGACGAGAGCGGCGGCGCACATGAGGGCAAGCAGCGCTCCGAGAAATCCCCCTTTGCGGTGGCGGATCGTCCGCAGGGCATAGCGCAGCATCATGATGCGTCCGTCTCTCTGCTGTTGTGGTCCGTGGAGGCGCCCTCAGGTCCGAGGGCCTCGTTGCCCGGCCCGGGGAAGGCGAGCAGACGGGTGTGGACCGTGCGAGCGCCCGGCGGGGTATCTGCGTCGGGGCGCTTGTAGCGGTTCATCAACGCGATGTACTCCTCGAAGAACTCCTGGAGTTCTTCGAGCGTGAGCCGCAGCGAGCCGCGTGAGTAGGCATGCCCGTCGGCCCACTGGTCGGCGCACCGCCCGTCGGCGCCCCGGCCGTTCACCGCAGCACCGCTCTCGCGCTGGAGCCGATCGAAGAGCGCGAGGTCGGCGGCGTACGCATTGTGGTTCAGCTCGTCCATGACGACCCGCATCCCGGGTGTCCGGCGGGACGGCGGCGGAAACCGGCGGTCGCCGGGAACGGCCCGCCACCATCGCGCCCTGCACGCACCCGGATCCTGCGGCACGTTGTCGGCGACGAAGCCGTACCGGGCCAGTTCGCGCAGGTGGTAGCTGGTGGCCCCGGTGTTCGGGCCCAGAGCGCGGGCAAGAAGCGCCGCCGTCGCGGGGCCGTGCAGGGTGAGGTGCTGAAGGATCTGCCGGCGTCGCGGCTGGGCGAGGGCCTTGAGTGCGGCCAGCTCCGTGATCTCGGTACCACCGGGCTTCTCTGGCATGCATCACACACTGCTCTGTGCACGGATACCTGTGCACTGGAGCGTTCCGGCGTCTTCGTAAGGGGGCTTTCCCCCGTGCCCTGACGAAGGAGAGCGGGCACCTCCCCGGCATGACCGCGGGGCCCCGCGTCGCGGTGGGGCCGGGCCCGCGTCGCGGTGGGGCCGGGCCCGCGTCGCGGTGAGGCCGGGCCCGCGCCGCGGTGAGGCCGGGCCCGTGCCGTAGCCGAGCCGGGGCCCCGCGTCGTGATGAGGGTGCCCCACGCCGTGGCCGGGCGGCCTCGCGCCGTAGCCGAGCCAGGGCCCCGCGGCGGGGCCGAGCCGGCACGTTAACCGAGCCGATCCTCACGCCGTGGTGGGGTGCCCCACGGCGTGAACGGGCCGGGCTCCGCGCCAAAGCCGAGCCGGGGCCCACGCCATAGCCGAGCCGGGGCCCACGCCGTAGCCGAGCCGGGGCCCACGCCGTGGCCGGGCCGGGGCCCCACGCCGTGGCAGGCACGCCCCGGCCACGATCCGCCGGCTCGTGTCCCCGGCCGCCCGGGCCCCCTTCCCCAGCCCTGATCCGCCCGCTCCGACCCACAGGTGGGATGCCCGGCGGAAATCACCGGCGGGATGCCCGGTGGAAACACCGGGGATCCCCGGAATCCGTAGCGACACACCCGTTTGGCCTTGCTCCGGTGGAGCGAACCGCGGGCCGGACGGACATTCGGCTCAACGCCAAGCACCGCTACGGCGTCGCCATGCCACCGCTACGACGGGGAGCCCGCACCCATGCCGACCACCGCCCTCACCCCCGACGAACTCGACGTCCAGGCCGCTCGCCTCCACGACACGGAGACCTGGCAGCAGATCGTCACGGGCTGGGAACTCACTGCCCCGGAGCCCCCGCACCCCGTCTCACCCGAAGACGCGCAGGAGCGGCCGGCCCCCTCGGGCGACTGGCGCGATCTGCTGTCCGTACCGGTGGATCAGCTCATCGCCGACACGGTGCGCGCGCTGCCCGCGGCCCTTCCGCGCGAGCGGCCGCTTCCCGGGCGTCTCGGTGCCGTACTGCCCGACCGGCTGCACGCCTGGCGCCGCATCGGGCAGCCGGAGGTGCGGCCCTCCGTCCACCTCGCCCATGCACGGCGGATCCTCACCGAATGGGGCTGGCAGAACACCCCCTACCGGCTCCGCAACGCCCGGGGCGCCCGATGCGTCTGCGGCGCCATGCTCACTGCACACCGCCTGGGCTACGGATCGGTGCACACCGTCGACCGGGCCGGCGCCTGGCTGATCTCCGAACTGCGCTCCCAGGGCTGGACCGGACTGATCGGGCCTTGGAACCGCTACCCGGGGCGCACAGCCGCGGACGCTCTCGCCCTGATCGACGCCACCATCAGCCGTGCCGCCCGCGCCGGTCAGTAGCGGCCTGCCGACGGCGGACAGTCACGACGCGACCGGACCGGAGTGCAACGAACTGAAGGCAATCAACTGAGGGCGATCAACTGGAGGCACCAAGCCGAACGAGCACGAGGGCGCTGAGGAATCTGGCTGGGCCGGGCTGGGCCGGGCCATGACGCCCTGAACGAGCTGCCGGTGACACTCAGAACGGGTCGTCCAGCCCCTCGGTGTCCTCGCCTTCCTCCTCCAGGGCCCTGCGCACCACGCGCAGAGCCATCCCCTCCCCGTACCCCTTGCGGGCGAGCATGCCCGCAAGGCGGCGAATCCGCTTGTCGCGTTCCAGGCCCCGGGTGGACCGGAGCTTGCGTGCGACGAGGTCACGCGCCGTCTCCTCCTCCTGCTCGGAGTCGAGCTGACCGACGGCCTCGTCGATCACGGAGGCCTCCACGCCCTTGGTCCGCAGCTCACGGACGAGCGCGCGGCGGGCCAGACCGCGGCCGTGATGCCGGGATTCCACCCAGGCACCGGCGAACGCGGCGTCGTCGATCAGCCCGACGTCCTCGAAGCGCGACAGCACTTCTTCGGCCACCTCGTCCGGGATCTCCCGCTTGCGCAGGGCATCCGCGAGTTGTTGGCGGGTGCGTGCAGTCCCGGTGAGCAGCCGCAGGCAGATGTTGCGCGCCTGCTCGACCGGGTCCCGCGGCTCCCCCTTCTCGGCCCTCGACGAGGAAGGGGAGCCGCTGCTTCTGGAACGGGACCGGGAACGCCGCCCTGCCCCCTCGCCGAATCCGTTCCCCGAACCCGTACCTCTGCCGTAGCCGGCCCCCGTTGCCGGCTCATGGAAGAGGTCGGATTCGCCATCGGATCCGGTGGTGTGTCCGGCGGCGGATTCGGGGCCGGGACCCGCGCCGGATTCCGCAGCGCTGCCCGGCCACTCCGTACGACGCGTCACGGTCTAGCTCTTGGCTGCCGCCGTCTTGGCCGGCTTGGCCTTGCCGGCCGGAGCGGACACCGACTTCGCGGCGCCGTCGGCCGGAGCCGCTGCGGCTCCTGCGGCGTCCGCGCCGGGCTCGGCAGCCGTCTCGGGCCGCACACCGACGCCCAGCTTCTCCAGGATCTTCTTCTCGATCTCGTCGGCGAGGTCGGGGTTGTCCTTGAGGAAGTTGCGGGCGTTCTCCTTGCCCTGGCCGAGCTGGTCGCCCTCGTACGTGTACCAGGCGCCGGCCTTGCGTACGAAGCCGTTGTCCACGCCCATGTCGATCAGGCCGCCCTCGCGGCTGATCCCGTGGCCGTAGAGGATGTCGAACTCGGCCTGCTTGAAGGGCGGCGCGACCTTGTTCTTGACGACCTTGAC
>NZ_JBEOVJ010000038.1:0-76627 GCF_040295435.1 Streptomyces sp. NPDC002809 | reverse complement strand
CTCCCCGGGAACCGCAAGGCCTGGCTGGCAGCGGGCGTGGTGGTGCTGACCGGCTTCCTCGTCACGGTGGTGTCGCTCATCGCGTCGGCGGGCGGGCTTCCGCTCGTGCCGCACGACCCGCGGGCACGGATCGTGATCGCTCCGAATACCTCCGCCACACATGTGGATCACCCCGGTCGGACGGGTAGGGTCCGTGGCATACGGTGCTTGAACTGCAATTCGGCCGTAGGCAAGTTGGGAGATGCTCCTGACGCCTAGCGCAGGGCCATCGCTTACCTGGAGGGAAACGCGTGGAAGCCAACACTCGTAGCACCGGGCGTCTACCAGCTGCCTTCCTGACGCCCGGGTCCTCTTCGTTCATGGACTTCCTGTCCGACCAGTCGCCCGGGATGCTCCCGGGCAACCGGCAGCTGCCGCCCATGAAGGGGGCCATCGAGGCGCCGCACGGCACCACGATCGTCGCGGCGTCCTTCCCCGGCGGCGTCGTCCTGGCCGGTGACCGGCGGGCGACCATGGGCAACATGATCGCGCAGCGCGACATCGAGAAGGTCTTCCCGGCCGACGAGTACTCGGCGGTGGGTATCGCCGGTACGGCCGGTCTTGCCGTGGAGATGGTCAAGCTCTTTCAGCTGGAGCTGGAGCACTTCGAGAAGGTCGAGGGGGCCCAGCTCTCCCTGGAGGGCAAGGCCAACCGGCTCTCCACGATGATCCGGAGCAATCTGGCGATGGCCATGCAGGGGCTCGCCGTGGTGCCGCTCTTCGCCGGCTACGACGTCGACCGCGAGCGGGGCCGGATCTTCAGTTACGACGTCACCGGCGGCCGTTCCGAGGAGCACGGGTACGCGTCCACCGGCTCCGGCTCGATCTTCGCCCGTGGCTCGATGAAGAAGCTCTACCGCGAGGATCTGACGGAGGAGCAGACGCTCACGCTGGTCGTGCAGGCGCTGTACGACGCCGCGGACGACGATTCGGCGACCGGCGGCCCGGACGTGGCCCGTCGTATCTATCCGATCCTCACCGTCATCACCGAAGAGGGCTTCCGGAAGCTGACCGAGGTGGAATCCTCGGAGATTGCCCGCTCGATTCTGGAACGCCGGCTGGAACAGCCCGACGGCCCACGCGCCGCGCTGCTCTGACCGCTCGTTTCGAGTCTTCTTCGATGCTCCTGACTCTGACAGAAAGGGACGGATAGCCGGTGTCGACGCCGTTCTATGTCTCACCTCAGCAGGCCATGGCCGACCGGGCGGAATACGCCCGGAAGGGCATCGCCCGTGGTCGCAGCCTGGTTGTGCTGCAGTACGCCGACGGCATTGTGTTCGTCGGCGAGAACCCGTCCCGTGCGCTGCACAAGTTCAGCGAGATCTATGACCGGATCGGTTTCGCCGCCGCCGGCAAGTACAACGAGTACGAGAATCTCCGCATCGGCGGAGTGCGTTATGCCGATCTGCGCGGATACACCTACGACCGCGACGATGTGACGGCGCGTGGACTGGCGAACGTCTACGCGCAGACACTCGGCACCATCTTCTCCAGTGCGGCCGAGAAGCCGTACGAAGTGGAACTGGTGGTCGCCGAGGTGGGCGCCGGGCCCGAGGGCGACCAGATCTACCGGCTGCCGCACGACGGCTCGATCGTGGACGAGCACGGCTCGGTCGCGGTCGGCGGCAACGCGGAACAGATCAGTACGTTCCTGGACCAGCGCCACCGTGACGGGATGTCCCTCGCCGAGGCGCTGAAGCTGGCGGTGCAGGCGCTGTCCCGCGATCCCAACGGCAGCGAGCGGGAGATCCCCGCAGAGCGGCTCGAGGTCGCGGTCCTGGACCGTACGAGGCCGCAGCAGCGCAAGTTCAAGCGGATCGTCGGCCGGCAGCTGGCCCGGCTGCTGGAGGCGGACGGCGCCGATTCGACGCCGACGGACGCCCCTTCGGACACGGAGGACGGCGAGGGCACGGACACCTCCGCGACGACGGCTGGCACCGGGACGGGCAAGAAGAAGGCCGCCCCCGATGCCGGTGATTCCACCGACTCGGGCGGCGACGTGGAGTAGCCGGCTCTGCCGGTCTCCGTGCCCCGGTCCGCCTCCTCGGCGGGCCGGGGCACAGTCATGTGGCGTGGCGGCCGGGCGGCGGCGCGGAGGACCCGCGGACCACCAGCCGCACCGGCAGGCTGCCGGACTCGGCCGTTCTGCCGTCCAGCACGGCCAGCAGCGCGCTCATGCCGCGCCGGCCGACCTGCTCGGCGGGCAGCTGCACCGTGGTGAGCTCGGGTTCGACGGCCGTGGCCAGGGCCAGGTCGTCGAACCCGGTGACGGAGAGGTCGTCCGGAACCCGCAGGCCGAGCCGGCGAGCGGCCTTGCACGCGCCCGCGGCCAGGATGTCGTCGTCGCAGACGATGGCGGTGGGGCGGGGGCCCGGAGCAGCCAGCGCCCGCTCCGTGGCCTCGCGACCGGCCCGTACGTCCAGTGCGGCGGGGACGGTGAGGACCCCGGTGCCGGGGACACCGCTCAGGGCGTCGCGGAGCGCGCGGGCGCGGACGGCGAACGTCCAGGAGTCGACGGCCGAGGCGAGATGGATGAAACGGCGGTGGCCCAGGGCGAGCAGATGCTCCGTCACCTGTCGCATCCCGTCGGCGATGTCGAGGTTGACCCGGGCTGCGGGTCCCGGTGCCGCGGGGTCGCTGTCGAGCATGACCAGGGGGAGGCCGACGCCGTGCAGGGCGCCGAGGGCGTCGGCGGCCATGGAGGAGGCGATCACCCCGTCCAGGGCGGCGCGTGCCGAGGCGAAGGGGTCCCGGGCCGGCCCCGTGCCGTCGGGCGAGGGGTAGAGGACGACGCCGAAGCCGTGCTCGGCGGCGACCGCGGCGGCCCCGGTGTAGACCCGGGCGAAGAACTCGTTGGTCAGCGCGGGGACGACCAGCAGGGCGGTCCTGGTGCGGCCGAGGCGCAGATTCCGGGCGGCGAGGTTGGGCCGGTAGCCGAGGCCGCGGGCTGCGTCGCGCACCCGGCCGGCGGTGGCCTCGGAGACCCGGCCGCGCCACTTGTCACCGAGGACCAGGGAGACCGTGGCCTGGGAGACGCCTGCGGCCCGCGCGACGTCGCGGCTGGTGGGCCGGGGTGGGCCGGGCGCTGCTGGGCTGGTCACGCGGGCCTCCGGGCCGGTCTGTGCAGGCGCTGCGAGGTGGACCTGCGGACTGGGCTCATGGTACGTATGAACCCGGAAGTTATACGTAAAACCTCGGGTGGCCGCAAGGCGCTCCAAGGAGAGGGCGGGACATGGCCGCGGGATATCTGGACATCCTCCGGGCGCGGCATGCCGCCCGGCTGCTGACGGGCACCCTGGTGGGCCGGCTGCCGAACGGCACCGCCCCCATCGCGATCGTGCTGTTCACCCGCGCGGAGGGGGGCAGCTACGCCCTCGCGGGCGCCCTGGCCGCGGTGTACGGGCTGGGCACGGCGGTCGGCCAGCCGCTGCTGGGCCGCGCCGTGGATCTCTACGGCCAGCCGCGTGTCCAGTTGCCCGCCGCCGTCCTCTCGGCCCTCGGCATGGCCCTGCTCGCCGTGGCCGGCTTCGCGTCGCTGCCGCTCGCCTATGCGGCCGTGGCCGTCGCGGGCGTGGCCACACCGCCCCTGGAGGGGGGCCTGCGGGCCCTGTGGCCGAGCGTTCTCGGCAGCGAGGACCGGGTGCACCGGGCGTACGCCATGGACGCGGTCGCGCAGGAGGTCATGTTCACGGTGGGGCCGCTGCTGGTGACCGTCCTGGTCTCGCTCCGGTCGCCGGCTGCCGCACTGCTCGTCATCAACGCGATCGGCGTCCTGGGGGCGCTCTCCGTCGTCCTGTCCGAGCCGTCCAGGGCCTGGCGCTCCGCGCCCCGTGAGGCGCACTGGCTGGGGGCGCTGCGCTCGCCGGGACTGCTGGCGCTGCTCGGCTCCTTCTTCTTCGTCGGGCTTGCGCTGGGATCCATCACCGTGGCGGGTGTGGCGTACGCCGACGACCACGGCCAGGAGTCCGTCTACGGCTGGCTGATGGCCGCCCTGGGCCTGGGCGCGCTGATCGGCGGCTCGGTGTACGGGGCACGACAGTGGTCAGGACCGCCCGAGCGCCGGCTCCGGGTGATCGTGGCGCTGCTCGCGCTGGGCTATCTGCCGCTCATCCTGACGCCGGGTGTGGTGGCGATGACGGTGCTGGCCGCCGTCGCCGGGGTGTTCCTTGCCCCGGCCATCGCGTGCTCGTTCATCGTCGTCGACCGGCACGCCCCGCGGGGCACGGTGACGGAGGCGTTCTCCTGGCTCGTGACGACGTTCGGGGTGGGCGCGGCGGCGGGGACGGCCGTGGCGGGCCCGGCCGTGGAGGTGGGTGGGACGGCGTGGAGTTTCGCCGTGGCGGGGGCCGGTGGAGTGGCCGCGCTGGTCGTTCTGCTGGCCACCGGAAAGGTCCTCGCAGCTCCCGGACATAGTGCTGTCGCGGTGCGAGGATCGGAAAATGATCGAAACGGTGCCGTCGAACCCGGTTTCAGCTCGGGCCATCAGGCGTAATGTTCAGTCATGGACCGCCGCATTTTCGGGCTGGAGAACGAGTACGGCGTCACGTGCACGTTCAGGGGACAGCGCCGACTGTCTCCTGATGAAGTGGCGCGCTACCTCTTCCGCCGTGTTGTGTCATGGGGCCGCAGCAGCAATGTCTTTCTGCGGAACGGCGCCCGCCTCTACCTCGACGTGGGATCGCATCCGGAATATGCAACCCCCGAATGCGACAACCTGACCGAACTGGTCACTCACGACAAGGCCGGCGAGCGCATTCTCGAAGGCCTGCTTGTCGACGCCGAACGCCGCCTGCACGAGGAGGGAATCGCAGGCGACGTCTATCTCTTCAAGAACAACACCGACTCGGCGGGAAACTCCTACGGATGTCATGAGAACTACCTCGTGGCCCGGCACGGAGAATTCTCCCGGCTCGCGGACATCCTCATTCCCTTCCTCGTCACGAGACAGCTGATCTGCGGCGCCGGCAAGGTGCTGCAGACCCCGCGGGGCGCCGTCTACTGCGTCAGCCAGCGTGCCGAGCACATCTGGGAGGGCGTCAGTTCCGCCACGACGCGCTCCCGTCCGATCATCAACACGCGCGACGAACCGCACGCGGACGCGGAGCGGTACCGCCGCCTCCACGTCATCGTCGGTGACTCCAACATGTCCGAGACGACCATGCTCCTCAAGGTCGGCGCGACCGACCTGGTGCTCCGCATGATCGAGGCGGGCACGGTGATGCGGGATCTGACCCTGGAGAACGCGATCCGGGCGATCCGTGAGGTCAGCCACGACATCACGGGGCAGCGCAAGGTCCGTCTCGCCAGCGGCCGCGAGGCGTCCGCCATCGAGGTGCAGCGCGAGTACTACGAGAAGGCCGTGGACTTCGTGGACCGCCGCGGCATCCGCACGGGCAACGTCGAGAAGGTCCTCGAACTGTGGGGCCGTACGCTCGACGCGATCGAGGCCGAGGACCTCGACCGGATCGGCACCGAGATCGACTGGGTCATGAAGTACAAGCTCATCGAGCGGTACCGGGCCAAGCACAACATGACCATGTCGAATCCGCGGGTCGCCCAGATAGACCTCGCCTACCACGACATCCACCGCCGCCGGGGCCTGTACTACCTGCTGGAACGCAAGGGCCAGGCCGCCCGTATCTGCAACGACCTGAAGATCTTCGAGGGCAAGTCGGTGCCCCCGCAGACGACCCGGGCGCGGCTGCGGGGCGACTTCATCCGGCGGGCCCAGGAGCAGCGGCGGGACTTCACCGTCGACTGGGTCCATCTGAAGCTCAACGACCAGGCGCAGCGCACGGTGTTGTGCAAGGACCCGTTCCGATCCGTCGACGACCGAGTGGAGAAGCTGATCGCGGGTATGTGAGCCGGCGCAGGACGCGCCTCGGCTCCCGCGCGACTCGGGCCCCGTACGTTCCTCGTACGGGGCCCTGCGCACGCCCTAGAGTGTCGGGGACCCCCTGGGGCTTGCGTCCCAACAAATGTGTCGTCTGAGATCTGAGGAACCAGTGCGCCGAATTGCCGGCCTTCTCGTCGTCCCCCTGCTGCTGGTGTCAGCGGCCTGCGGCAGCGACGACAAGGGCTCCGACTCCGCTTCCGCCTCCGCGTCCGCCTCCGCGTCCGCCTCCGCGAACGGCGGGTTCCCCGCCATCACCGCGGGCGCGAAGTTCGGCGAGAAGCCCACCCTGGCCAAGGGCACCGGAACCCCTCCCAAAGAGCTGAAGACCAAGGTCGTCAGCGAGGGTGACGGCGCCACGCTCAAGAACGGCGACGCGATCCAGGTCAACTACCTGGGGCAGGCCTGGGACTCCGACAAGCCGTTCGACAACAGCTTCGACCGCAAGCAGCCGTTCGATCTCACGCTCGGTGCCGGCATGGTCATCCAGGGCTGGGACAAGGGCCTGGTCGGTCAGAAGGTCGGCAGCAGGGTCGAGCTCGTCATCCCGCCGGACCTCGGATACGGCGCGCAGGGCCAGGGCGACATCAAGGCGAACGCCACCCTCGTCTTCGTCGTCGACATCCTGAAGGCGAAGCAGATCCCGGCATCGGCCAAGGGCACCCCGGTCGCCCAGGACAACGTCGACCTGCCGAAGGTGGGCACGAACACCGACGGCAAGGCGCCGACCCTCACGATCCCGAGCAAGGTCACCCCGCCGAAGAAGCTCGTCTCCAACTACGTCCTGGAGTCCAAGGGCGAGGTCGTCAAGGAGACCGACACGGTCGTCGTGAACTACGTGGCCAAGCTGTGGAAGGACGGCAAGGAGTTCGACAACACCTACACCACGGGCAAGACCGCCTCCTTCCCGCTCGCCCAGGTCACGCTCAAGGGGCTCAAGAACGGCCTGATCGGCAAGAAGATCGGCAGCCGTGTGCTGCTCGTCGTCCCGCCGGACCAGGGCCTCGGCGACAAGGCGCAGCAGTCCGTCCCCGCGAACTCGACGCTCGTCTTCGCCGTGGACATCCTGGCAAAGATGTAAGACTGTCCCGGTTGCCCAGTTCATCATTTAGAGGAGCAAGTCAGTGAGCATCGAGAAGCCCGAGATCGACTTCCCGGGTGGCGAGCCGCCGGCCGACCTGGAGATCAAGGAGATCTGGGAAGGCGACGGCGCCGAGGCCAAGGCCGGCCAGACCGTCTCCGTGCACTACGTGGGCGTGGCCTTCTCCACCGGCGAGGAGTTCGACGCCTCCTGGAACCGCGGCACCCCGCTGCAGTTCCAGCTCGGCGCCGGTCAGGTCATCAAGGGCTGGGACCAGGGCGTGCAGGGCATGAAGGTCGGCGGCCGTCGCCAGCTGACCATCCCCGCGCACCTCGGCTACGGTGACCGTGGCGCCGGCGGCGGCGCGATCGCCCCGGGCGAGACGCTGATCTTCGTCTGCGACCTGGTCGCCGTCTGATCCCGCGCCCCCGCGCTCCGAGGGCCCGTGCCGAAAGGCGCGGGCCCTCGCTTTTGTCCGGACACTCCGGAGCGGTACGGTCGAGGGTCGTAGAGCAAACAGAGAGGGCGTCGATGGCGATTGCCAAGGCCGAGCGGCTGATGAACCTGGCACTGTGTCTGCTGGGGACCCGGCGCCCGCTCAGCAAGCGCGAACTGCGCGGTTCCATCGAGGCCTATCTCGAAGCGGGTTCCGACGACGCCTTCAACCGGATGTTCGAGCGAGACAAGGACGATCTGCGCGAGCTCGGTCTGGTCATCGAGACCGTGGAGAACCTGGACGGCGACACCGGCTACCTCGCCCGCCGCGACAGCAACCGGCTGCCCCCGATCACACTGGACGCCGAGGAGGCCGCAGCCCTCGGGCTGGCCGCCAAGGTCTGGCAGCAGGCCCGGCTGGCAGGGGCCGCCAGCGGAGCCCTGCAGAAGCTGCGGGCCGCGGGAATGCCGGAGGCGGAGGACGCCTACGAGGTGCACAGCGCCCTCGAACCCCGTATCCCCGTCCACGAGGCCGCGTTCGAGCCGCTGATGCTGGCCTGCCGCGACCGCCGGCCGGTGACCTTCGACTACCGCAAGGCCAATGCGGCACGCCCCGAGCAGCGCCAGGTCGAGCCGTGGACGCTGGAATGCTGGCGCGGCCACTGGTACCTGGCCGGCTGGGACCGGGGGCGGGGTGCGGAGCGGGTGTTCCGCCTCTCCCGGATCGCGGGCAAGGTCCGTTCCCGGGCCGGCGCCTTCACCGCCGAGGTGCCCGACGTGGTCACCGTCCGCGAGACCGTCGAGAGCTGGGCGGGCGAGACGGCGACCCGCACCGCGCTGATCAGACTGCGGGCCGATTCCGGCTACCCGCTGCGGGCCCGGGCCATATCGGTCCGGGAACTCGGGAACGGGTGGGAGGAGTTGGAGATTCCGTACGGACACGGTCTGGACGCCTGGCTCGTCGAGTTCGGTCCGGACGTCGTCGTACAGGAACCTGCGGATCTGCGGGCCGACGTGGTGGACCGGCTGCGCGCCGTGGCCAAGGACTGAGGGGACCGTATTCATGGCCACGAACGCCATCGACCAGACCCGCCGGATGCTCTCCCTGGTGACGTATCTGCGCGAGCGCCCCGGCGCCCACGTCCAGGACGTCGCCCGGGCCTTCGGGATCACCGAGGACGAGCTGATCTCGGACCTCGACGTCCTGCCCATGTGCGGGACGAGCTTCCGCGGCGGAGATCTGCTGGACATCGACACGGACGGCGACCGCATCTGGTGGCACAATCCGGACGATGTCGCCGAGCCCCTGCGGCTTGCGGCCGACGAGGCGACGGCGCTGCTGGTCGCCGCCCGCGCCGTCGCGACGCTGCCCGGCCTGCGCGAGAGCGACCGGCAGGCACTGCTGCGGGCCACCGCCAAGCTGGAGGCCGCCGCCGGTGAGGTCGGGGCCGCGAGCTCCCGTCTCTCGGTCACCTTCGAGTCCGAGGGCGGCGTCTTCGCCGACGTGGACCGGGCGATCTCCGAACGCCGCCGGCTCTGGCTGCGCTACTACTCGCCCGCGCGCGACGAGCTGACCGAGCGCGAGGTGGACCCGATCCGGCTGTTCGCCGTCGGCCACACCTACATGGAGGCCTGGTGCCGGTCCTCCGAGGACCGGCGTACGTTCCGCCTCGACCGGGTCGCCGAGATCCGGCTGCTCGACGAGCCGGCCGCACCGCCTGAGCTGGAGCTCCGGGACCTGTCGGAGGGGCTGGTCCAGCCCGCGGCCGAGGACCCGGAGGTCGTGGTCGAGGTCGGCCCCGGCGGACGCTGGGTCGCCGAGTACTACCCGCACGACAGCGCGGAGGAGCTGCCTGACGGCGGTCTGCGGATCACCCTGCGCACCCCCGACCCGGCATCGCTGCGAAGGCTCGCGCTCCGGCTCGGCGGGGAGGGGCGCATCGTCTCGCCGCCGGAGCTGGCGCGGAGCGCCCGGACCGCGGCCCGGGCGGCCCTCGCCGCCTACGACGAGCTGGTCTGAGGGGACACCTGAGGAGATATGCCCAATATGTCTGTGGTGTCCAGTGTTTCCGGCGTGCCGACCGTGGTCGTCCCCGAATCCGTACGGTTCAAGGCCGCCTGCCCGGAGTGCCGCGCCAGGTTCGAACTCGCGGCGGCGGAGTTCCGTCTCGCGATCGGTGCGAGCAGCCGGACCACGTTCTACTCCTTCACCTGTCCCTCGTGCGACGCGTCCGTCCGCCGGCCCGCGGGGGAGCGGATAGTGGAGCTACTCACCGGCGGCGGCGTGCGGACGCTGCGCCTGCACGCCGGCACCTGAGACACCGCTCCGGACCCTTCGGACACGAGACACATCGAGGCTCTGCGCATGTTCTGGCCCATGCTCGCCATCGCCCTGGGATTCCTCGGCATCGCCGTCCTGGGCGTGCTGGCCGTCAAGGTCTTCATCGAGGCCCAGCGCCTCGGTCACCAGGTGACAAGTACCACTGAGCGCATCAACCGGGCCGCGGAGGACCTGGAGCGCGCTGCGACGAATCTCGCGGCCACCGGCGAAACCCTGCGTTAGGGCCTCCCGTTCGGATCGGGAGGGGCTCGCGGGGGCCGGACGAAAGGCCCTGGGGCCCGTTCGATCCGGGCGGGCGCGGCCTCCTTTTTCACAGTGGCGGGAGGTACGCTGCTGGTGACGGCCCTGGCAGGGGGTGCGGGCCGCTGTCGAATGTATGCACAGGCATTGCCTCGCGTTTACTCCCGCGGGTTACGATCGCTCCCAGCGAAATGGTCGGACGTGTGTCCGGCCCAAAGGGCAGCGAGCCCACCTCCAGCCGCCTCAGCGAGAAGGAAGCACATCATGGGCAATCTGAAGCCTCTCGAGATCGTTCTGATCATCGCTGTCATCCTGCTGTTGTTCGGTGCCAAGAAGCTTCCCGACATGGCCCGTTCCCTCGGCAAGTCGGCCCGCATCCTCAAGAGCGAGGCCAAGGCGATGAAGAAGGACGACGAGCCGGCGGCGCCGACGGACACGGTCGCCGACCAGGGTGCTCAGCAGCCCGCAGCCGCGCGCACGATTCAGGCCGCTCCCGGTGACGTGACGAGCTCCCGCCCGGTGAACGAAGCGAAGCCCACCACCCAGAGCTGACAGCTGCCGGATTCCTCCGGCCGCTGCCGCACGAGACGAGGGAAGTGGGTTGCTCAAGTCTGCCCGCAAGCAGGAGAAGGACGGCGAGGGGCGGATGCCTCTCGCTGATCACCTGCGTGAGTTGCGTAACCGACTGCTGATCGCGGTCGTGGCGGTCATCGTGATCACGGCGGTCACGGCCTTCTTCTACAAGGAACTGATCGACTTCCTGATCCGCCCGATCCTGGATTCGGTCGGCTGCAGCGACGGTCAGAAGAAGCAGGTGAACGGCCGGCCCTGCGCCGAGATGACGGTGAGCGGTCTGGTCGGCCCGTTCTCGATCGCGCTCAAGGTCTCCCTCATGGCGGGAGTGGTGTTCTCCACTCCGATCTGGCTCTACCAGCTCTGGGCGTTCCTGGCCCCCGGCCTGCACAAGAACGAGAAGAAGTACGCGCTGAGCTTCGTCGGCGCGGGCGTGCCGCTCTTTCTCGTGGGCGCGGCACTCGCGTACATCCTGATGCCGCAGACCGCGAACGTGCTGCTGGACTTCACCCCCGACAACACGACCAACCTGCTGCCCGTCGACGACTACCTCAACATCGTCACGCGCATGGTGATCGTGTTCGGTCTGGCCTTCGAGCTGCCGCTCCTGCTCGTCCTGCTGAACTTCACCGGAGTCCTCACGGCCAAGCGGCTCGCGTCGTGGTGGCGCGCCATGGTCATGGGCATCACGGTCTTCGCCGCAGTGGCCACCCCGACCGGTGACCCGCTCACGATGATCACGCTGGCCGCGCCGATCGTGCTGCTCTACTTCATCGCGCTCGGCATCTGCATGCTCAACGACCGTCGGAGGAATCGCGGCAACCCCGACGCCGAACTCGACGACGACGAGGCTTCGCAGCTGGACCTCACCCCTGAGGACATCGGCGACATGGAGAACGTGTCGGCTTCGCTGCCCGCACAGGCCGATGGGGAGCAGGACGGCGGACGATCGAGCCGGCGAGACGGTTACGACGACATCACCTGACCTTGTAAGGTCCCCCGGGTGACCAGCGAGATCACCCTTTTCGTCAATCCCACCGCAGGACGCGGCCGGGGCGCGCACGCCGCGCAGCCGGCCGCTTCCGCGTTGCGGGCCGCCGGATTCTCCGTCCGCACCGTGCTCGGTGAGGACGCCGACGACGCGTTGCGCCGGGCGCGCGAGGCCGTGGCCGGGGGGACGGGCGCCCTCATAGCCGTCGGCGGGGACGGGATGATGTCCCTCGCCCTCCAGGCGGTCGCCGGGACCCTGACCCCGCTCGGTGTCGTCGCCGTCGGTACGGGCAACGACTTCGCCCGTGCCCTCGGCATGCCGATACGGGACCCCGCTGCCGCGGGCCGGCTGGCCGCCGAGGCGCTCAAGGGCGGCGCCGTCCGCGAGATCGACCTCGGCCGGGTCGGTGAGCGCTGGTTCGGGTCCGTGCTCGCCTCCGGCTTCGACTCCCGCGTCAACGACCGCGGAAACCGGATGCGCTGGGTCGGCGGCCGGTTCAAGTACGACCTGGCGATCCTCGCCGAACTCGCCGCCTTCAAGCCCATCTCGTACCGCATCAGTCTGGACGGCGGGCCGTTCCGGGAGATCGAGGCGACACTCATCGCCGTCGGCAACGGGTCGACCTACGGTGGCGGCATGCGGATCTGCGCGGACGCCGTCATGGACGACGGCCTCTTCGACGTGACCGTCGTCGGCGACTGCAGCCGCACCACCCTCCTCAAGGTGTTCCCCAAGGTCTACAAGGGGACGCACCTCGGCCACCCCGTCGTCACGGTGCACCGGGTCTGCAGCATCGCGATCGAAGCGGTTGGCGTCACCGCGTACGCGGACGGCGAACCGCTCGGCCCGCTGCCGCTGACCGCCACCTGTGTACCGGGTGCGGCCCGGGTGCTGGGGCCGGTTCTCCCCGGCCCGTCCGACGGGTAGGCGCCCGGGCCTGCCGCCTCGATAAAGATCGCGTCACTGTCAGAGGCGGCGGGTAGGCTCGTGGACAAGATGACAGAGGACCTCTCACCAGCTGAGCGATACCAGGCTTCCCGGATCCGAGCCGCCGAGCAGGCGACGGCACTCGGGCCGTTCCGCGAGATGTACGAGTTCGATCTGGACCCCTATCAGATCGAGGCCTGCACCGCGCTGGAGGCCGGCAAGGGCGTGCTCGTCGCGGCCCCGACCGGTTCGGGCAAGACGATCGTCGGCGAGTTCGCCGTGCACCTCGCCCTGGCCCAGGGCCGCAAGTGCTTCTACACCACGCCGATCAAGGCCCTGTCCAACCAGAAGTTCGCCGACCTGGTCAAGCGCTACGGCGCGGACAAGGTCGGCCTGCTGACCGGTGACAACAGCGTCAACGCCGACGCACCGGTGGTCGTCATGACCACCGAGGTGCTGAGGAACATGCTGTATGCGGGCTCCCAGGCGCTGAACGGCCTCGGATACGTGGTGATGGACGAGGTGCACTACCTCTCCGACCGGTTCCGGGGCGCCGTGTGGGAGGAAGTGATCATCCACCTCCCCGAATCCGTCACCCTGGTGTCGCTGTCGGCGACCGTGTCCAACGCCGAGGAGTTCGGCGACTGGCTGGACACCGTCCGGGGCGACACCCAGGTGATCGTCTCCGAGCACCGGCCGGTGCCGCTCTGGCAGCACGTGCTGGCCGGCCGCAGGATGTACGACCTCTTCGAGGAGGAGAGCGACCACGGCGGCCGCGGGTCCGGACGCCGTGAGGTCAACCCGGACCTGGTCCGGCTGGCCCGCATGGAGAACCAGCGCGGATACAACCCGCGCGAGCGACGCCGCGGGAAGATGGTGCGTGAGGCCGACCGTGAGCGCGAGCGGCGCCAGCGCAGCCGGATCTGGACACCGTCGCGGGCCGAGGTCATCGACCGGCTGGACGCCGAGGGACTGCTGCCCGCCATCACGTTCATCTTCAGCAGGGCCGGCTGCGAGGCCGCCGTGCAGCAGTGCCTGCACGCGGGCCTTCGGCTCAACGACGAGGACAAGCGCCGGCTGGTCCGGGAGATCGTCGAGCGGCGCACGGCGTCCATCCCCACCGAGGACCTGCACGTGCTCGGCTACTACGAGTGGCTCGAAGGCCTGGAGCGTGGCATCGCCGCGCACCACGCCGGGATGCTGCCGACCTTCAAGGAGGTCGTCGAGGAGCTCTTCGTGCGCGGGCTCGTGAAGGCGGTCTTCGCGACGGAGACCCTCGCGCTCGGCATCAACATGCCCGCACGCTCGGTGGTCCTGGAGAAGCTCGTCAAGTGGAACGGCGAGCAGCACGCCGACATCACACCCGGCGAGTACACCCAGCTGACCGGCCGGGCCGGCCGACGCGGCATCGACGTCGAGGGCCACGCGGTGGTGCTCTGGCAGCGCGGCATGGACCCCGGCGCGCTGGCCGGACTCGCGGGCACGCGTACGTATCCGCTGCGCTCCAGCTTCCGCCCCTCGTACAACATGGCCGTCAACCTGGTTCAGCAGTTCGGGCGGCACCGCTCTCGCGAGCTGCTGGAGACCTCCTTCGCCCAGTTCCAGGCCGACCGCTCCGTGGTCGGGATCTCCCGGCAGGTCCAGAAGAACGAGGAGGGCCTGGAGGGCTACAAGGAGGGCATGACCTGCCACCTCGGTGACTTCGAGGAGTACGCGCGACTGCGCCGCGACCTCAAGGACCGGGAGACCGAGCTCGCCAAGCAGGGTGCCTCGCAGCGGCGGGCCGCGGCGGCGGCGTCCCTGGAGAAGCTCAAGCCCGGCGACGTCATCCACGTGCCCACCGGCAAGTTCGCCGGTCTGGCGCTCGTCCTCGACCCGGGGCTGCCGGCCGGGCGGACCAACGGGCACGGGCACCGCGGGCTCGAATACCACGACGGGCCGCGGCCGTTGGTGCTGACGGCGGAGCGCCAGGTGAAGCGGCTGGCCTCGATCGACTTCCCGGTGCCGGTCGAGGCGCTGGAGCGGATGCGCGTCCCGAAGTCGTTCAACCCGCGCTCGCCGCAGTCGCGCCGCGACCTGGCGTCCGCGCTGCGGACCAAGGCCGGGCACCTCGTGCCGGACCGGCATCGCCGCGAGCGCGCCGCCGCAGCCGACGACCGCGAGATCGCACGCTACCGGGCCGAGTTGCGCGCCCACCCCTGCCACGGGTGCGACGAGCGCGAGGACCATGCGCGGTGGGCCGAGCGGTACCACCGGCTGCAGCGGGACACCCACCAGCTGGAGCGCCGCATCGAGGGGCGGACGAACACGATCGCCCGCACCTTCGACCGGATCGTGGCCCTGCTCACCGAGCTCGACTACCTGCGGGGCAGCGAGGTCACCGAGCACGGGCGGCGGCTGGCCCGGCTGTACGGCGAGCTGGACCTGCTGGCGAGCGAGTGCCTGCGGGCAGGCGTGTGGGAGGGGCTCAACCCTGCCGAACTCGCCGCGTGCGTCTCGGCGTTGGTGTACGAGGCGCGGCAGTCGGATGACGCGGTGGCGCCGAAGCTGCCGTCCGGGCCGGCGAAGACCGCGATGGGCGAGATGGTCCGGATCTGGGGGCGTCTGGACGCCCTGGAGGAGGACTTCAAGATCAACCAGGCGGAGGGGGTCGGACAGCGCGAGCCCGACCTCGGATTCGCCTGGGCGGTGTACATGTGGGCGTCCGGGCGGACGCTGGACGAGGTGCTGCGCGAGGCGGAGATGCCGGCGGGGGACTTCGTCCGGTGGTGCAAGCAGGTGATCGACGTGCTGGGGCAGGTCGCTGCCGCGGCGCCGCGTGAGGGCAGTTCGGTGGGACGGAACGCGCGTAAGGCGGTTGATGAGGTGTTGCGGGGAGTGGTGGCTTACAGCTCCGTGGGGTGAGTTGTGGGGTGGTGCGTTGTCGAGTACGCGGGGGTGCGGGGGTGCCGGTGGGTGCGCCTGCGGCGGGCCTGCTCCCCTCCCCGCCCTTTCCCGTAACCGGGGGCTCTGCCCCCGGACCCCTGCTCCTCAAACGCCGGAGGGGCTGGGACCGCCCCGGCGCGGTGCAGACGCAGCTGCTGATCGGCCGCATCGGCGCCGAAGGTACGCGGGAGCGGCCGGGGACGAGCTGGGGGCGCGCGCCGGTGGGTGTGGGGGAACGCGGGAGGGGCGGGGGACGCCGGAGGGTGTGGCGGAACTTCGGAGGGCTCAGGCACGTCGGAGGGGCGTGGGGGACTTCGGAGGGCTCGGGATGCCGGATAGGTGTGGGGGAACGACGGAGAGCCCGGGGTCGCCGGAGGGTCTGGGGAAATTGAGCGCTCGGGGAAGCCGGAGGGACCGGTCAGGCGGAGTGGGTTGATCTGTATGCGCGCCAGCCACCGTGTCCCGTGATGTCCTCCGCCCCTTCCAACGCGTACGGCTCGCAGAGGAAGCCCGCAGCCGTCGTGCCGTCCGACAGGTCCACCCGGCCAAGCACCATGGGGTGCGGGAGGGCTGCCGTGAGGGTGCCCAGGCCCTCGGCGGGAAGTTCCCAGAGCTCCGTTTCGATGGCCGCGCCCCCCTCGTCCGTGCGGACCAGGCCCGGCTTGGGCGGCGTCGTCGCCAGGGCGTGCAGGCGGTAGACGGGGGCCGTCGTCGTCGTACGGATCAGGCGGGCGCCCAGCGCGAGGAGCTGCGGGTTGAGCGGCTCGCCGGTCAGGTGGGCGCCCGCCACCGCGATGCGGACCGGCGGGGTCAGCAGGGCGGCGATCCGGGTCAGGCGTTCGTCCGTGTGGGCCGGGCCGATCAGCATGACGCCGAACGGCAGGCCGGCCACCTCGCCCGCCGGGACGGCCACCGCGCACAGGTCGAACAGGTTGGTGGAGTTGGTGAACCGGCCGAGTCGGGCGTTCGCGCCCAGCGGGTCGGCCGCCACCTCGGCGAACGTGGGGTGGCCGGGTGCGGTGGGGAGCAACAGGGCGTCCGCGTCGCCCACGGCGGACTCGGCCGCGGCGCGGAGCCGCTCCAGACGGTCCCGGTCCGCGAACAGGCGGTGTGCCGGGATGTCCCGGGCCGCGGTGATGATGCCCGCCACCGTGGGGTCGAGGTCCGCTGGGCCGGTGTCGACGAACGTGCCCACCGCGGTGTAGCGCTCCGCGACGAACGCACCCTCGTAGAGCATCGCCGCGGCCTCGGTGAAGGGTGTCAGGTCGACCGGCCGCAGGACGGCGCCCGCCGCGCGCAGGCGGTCCGCGGCGGCCGCGTAGGCGTCCGCCCAGCCGGGGTCCAGTTCGCCCAGCTGTTCCGTGGGCGGCACCGCGATCCGCCACGGCCCCGGGACACGGGTGGGGACGGGGCGGGCGACGGGCGTGGTCATCAGGGCGAGCGCCGCTTCCGCCTCGGGGAGCGTACGGGCGAAGACGGTGACACAGTCCAGGCTCGCGCAGGCGGGGACCACACCGTCGGCCGGGACGAGGCCGCGCGTCGGCTTCAGGCCCACGATGCCGTTGAACGCCGCCGGGACGCGACCCGAGCCCGCCGTGTCCGTGCCGAGCGCCAGGTCCGCGATGCCGAGCGCGACAGCGACCGCCGAACCCGAGCTGGAACCGCCGCTGATGCGATCGGGGGCAGTCGCGCTGCGGACCGCGCCGTAGGGGGAGCGGGTGCCGACCAGACCCGTGGCGAACTGGTCCAGGTTCGTCGTACCGATCACCAGCGCCCCGGCGGCACGGAGTCGCGCCACGACGGGGGCGTCCTCGGCCGGTTCGTACGCGTAGGAGGGGCAGCCCGCCGTGGTGGGCAGGCCGGCCACGTCGATGTTGCCCTTGACGGCCAGCAGGCGGCCGGCGAGCGGAAGGAACTCACCCGCTGCCAGGCGGGTCTCGACGGCCCGGGCCTCCTCCTCCAGCTCGGACCGCGGACGCAGGCCGATCCAGATCTCCGGGCGGTCCACCGCCTCGATACGGGCGTACGCGGCGCGGACCCGGGTGAGCGTGGGGTCGGACATCGGTGGGGCTCCTCAGTTCGTACGGGTGGGCGGGGCGAGGGTCACCAGGACCGTGCCCGCTTCGACCTGGGCGCCCGGCCGGGTGAGGATCCGTTCCACCACACCGTCCGCCGGGGCATGGACCCGGGACTCCATCTTCATCGCCTCCAGCGCCAGCAGCGGCTGACCGGCCGTCACCGTGTCGCCCTCGGCCACATGGAGCTGCCAGACCGATGCGGCGAACTCCGCCTCCACCAGCCGGCCGCCCGGCGGCACCGTCACCTCGGCGGCGGGCGGCGCCGGTGCGTCGGCGGCGTCGGCCCGTGCGAACTCGCCCGCGGCCTCCCACGCATCCCGCTCGGCGGCGAAGGCCGTGCCCTGGCGGGTACGGAACGCGGCGATCGACTCCTCGTTCCGGGCCAGGAACTCCTCGTACCGGGCCAGTGAGAACTCGCCCTCCTCGATCCGCGGGACGAAGCGGCCGGAGATGATGTCCGCGCGCAGCTCCAGGAGCTCGTCCGCCTCCACCGGATACCACTTGATGCGGTCGAAGAACCGCAGCAGCCACGGCGAGCCCGGATCGAAGGCACCGCGCTGCTGCCAGCCGGACCAGACCTGGGTGGTGCGGCCGACGAACTGGTAACCGCCCGGCCCCTCCATGCCGTAGACGCAGAGGTAGGCGCCGCCGATGCCGACCGAGTTCTCCGCGGTCCAGGTCCGGGCCGGGTTGTACTTGGTGGTGACGAGGCGGTGGCGCGGGTCCAGCGGGGTGGCCACCGGTGCGCCGAGGTACACGTCGCCCAGGCCCATCACCAGATACTCGGCGTCGAACACCGTGCGGTGGACGTCGTCGACCGTGTCCAGGCCGTTGACCCGGCGGATGAACTCGATGTTCCACGGACACCACGGCGCGTCGTCCCGTACCCCTGCCATGTAGCGGGCGATGGCCTCGCGGGTCGCCGGATCGTCCCAGGACAGCGGGAGATGCACGGTGCGCGAGGGGACGGTCAGGGCGTCGGTGGGCGGGAGCGCGGCCTCGGTGCGGTGGAGGAGGTCCAGCAGCTCGGTCTGGGCGAGGACGGTGGGATCCGTCTGGATCTGGAGCGAGCGGATGCCCGGGGTCAGGCCGGTGATGCCGGGGACGGCCGCGGCCGTCAGCGCCTCCATGAGGGCGTGGACGCGCATGCGCAGGGCCAGGTCCAGCTGCATCGGGCCGTACTCGACCAGGACGTTGTCGTCGCCGCTGCGACGGTAGGCGAGGACGTCGTCGCGGTACAGGATGCCGCCGTCGGTGATCTCCGGGCGGGGCTCGCCGGTCACCGTCACCGGCATGAAGCGGACGGTGTCGCCGGGCCGCAACTGGCCGAGCTTCCAGCGTTCGGCCGTCACCACCGTCGCCGGACAGACGAAACCGCCGAGCGAGGGGCCGTCCGGGCCCAGGAGCACGGGCATGTCGCCGGTGTAGTCGACGGCGCCCACGGAGTACGGCGTGTCGTGGATGTTGGACGGGTGCAGCCCCGCCTCGCCGCCGTCCGCCCGAGCCCAGCGAGGCTTCGGGCCGATGAGGCGGACGCCGGTGCGGGCCGAGTTGAAGTGGACCTTCCAGTCGGCCGCGTAGAAGTCGTGGATGTCCTCCTCGGTGAAGAACTCCGGCGCCGCGTGCGGGCCCTCGGCCGCGGCTATGTGCCAGCTGCTCGTGAGGAGGGGCCGCTCGCCCGCCGGTACCGAGAGGGCCGCCGGTGCGGGCCCGGCTCCGTGCAGGACGTCGCCGGTGCGCAGGGCCCGGCCGCCGTGCCCGCCGAAACCGCCGAGTGTGAACGTGGCGGCGCTGCCCAGGAACTCCGGCACGTCCAGACCGCCGCCGGCGAAGAGGACGTACGTACGCAGCCCGTGCTCCGCCGGTGCGCCGATCGCGAGCGAGGCACCTGCCGGGACGGTCAGCGGCTCCCACTGCGGGACCGGTGCGCCGTCCAGGGCCACCGGCGCCGGTGCGCCGGTGACGCACACGGTCGTGGGATGCGTGAAGCGGAGGGTGGGTCCCTGGAGGGTGCACTCCAGGCCGGGGGCGCCCGGGGTGTTGCCGAGAGCCGTGTTGCCCAGCCGGAACGACAGGTCGTCCATGGGGCCCGACGGAGGTACGCCGACCTGCCAGTAGCCGGTGCGGCCGGGCCAGTCCTGAACGGTGGTGAGGGTACCGCCCGAGACCACCTCGATGCGGGGCGTCGGGTCGTCGATCGTGGCGAGCGTGGCCGTGGAGTGCGTCGCGGTGCGGACCCGTTCGTCGGCCAGGGCGGCCCGTACCAGCCCGAGATTGGTCTCGATGCCGTCGACGCGGGTCGCCGCGAGCGCCGCGTCCAGCCGGGCCAGGGCCTCGGCGCGGTCGGTGCCGTGCGCGATGACCTTGGCCAGCATCGGGTCGTACGCCGTCGTCACCTCCGTGCCCGTCTCGATCCAGCCGTCCACCCGCAGGCCCTCGCCCCGGGGGAAGTCGACCCGGGTCAGCAGACCGGCACCCGGGCGGTGGTCGCGGCTCGGATCCTCGGCATAGACCCGTGCCTCCACGGCGTGGCCGTGCGGGGCGGCCGGTTGCCGTACGACCGCGGTGTCGCCCTGGGCCAGGCGCAGCATCCACTCGACCAGGTCGACACCGTGGATCTCCTCGGTGACCGGGTGCTCGACCTGGAGACGGGTGTTGACCTCCAGGAAGTACGCCTCGGCCCGCTCGGCGTCGTACACGAACTCGACCGTTCCGGCCGAGCGGTAGCCGACCGAGGCACACAGCTCCCGTGCGGAGTCGGTGAGTTGTGAGCGGATGCGGTCGGGGAGGCCGGGAGCCGGTGCCTCCTCCAGGACCTTCTGGTTGCGGCGCTGGAGGGAGCAGTCGCGGTCGCCGAACGTCACCACCCGGCCGTGCCCGTCCCCGAACACCTGAACCTCGACGTGGCGGGCGTCCTCCACCAGGCGTTCCAGGAAGACCCCCGCCGAGGAGAACGACGCGGCGGCGACGCGCTGCACCCGTTCCCAGGCGTCGGCGAGCTCCGGGGCCGACCGGCAGGCCGACATGCCGATGCCGCCTCCGCCGCCCGTGGCCTTCAGCATCACGGGATAGCCGATGCGCTCCGCGGCGGCCAGCGCCGACGGCAGGTCCGGGAGGAGTCCGGTCCCGGGGGCGAGCGGGACGCCCGCAGCCTCGGCCGCGGCGCGTGCGGTGTGCTTGGCGCCGAAGAGCTCCAGCTGGGCGGCGGTCGGGCCGACGAAGACGATCCCGGCGTCCTCGCAGCGCCGGGCGAACTCCGCGTCCTCGGAGAGGAATCCGTACCCGGGGTGGATGGCCCCGGCCCCGGTGTCCTTCGCGGCCCGCAGTACCGGATCGGCGTCCAGGTAGGACTCCTTGGCGGGCGCCGGTCCCAGCCGTACCGCCTCGTCGGCGAGCCGGACGTGCGGGGCGGAGCGGTCGGGGTCGGAGAAGACGGCGACCGTACGCAGCCCGAGGCGGCGGGCCGTACGGATGATGCGGACGGCGATCTCGCCGCGGTTGGCGATCAGCAGGGTGTCGAAGGTCATCGGAGGGCCGAGGGGCATCGGAGGATCGAAGGTCATCGGCTCGTCCCGGTGAGGGTGGCTTCCACGGCCGTCGGCTCGAAACCGTTGCAGGGGTTGTTGATCTGGGGGCAGTTGGAGATCAGCACGAGCACGTCGGTCTCGGCCCGCAGGGTGAGGCTCAGCCCGGGTGCGGAGATCCCGTCGACGATGCCGAGCGTGCCGTCCTGCTCCACCGGCACGTTCATGTACCAGTTGATGTTGGACACCAGATCGCGTTTGCCGAGCCCGTGCCGGGCGCCCTCGGCCAGGAAGTTGTCCACGCAGGCGTGCTGCGACCAGGTGTGATGGCCGTAGCGCAGGGTGTTGGACTCCTTGGAGCAGGCGCCGCCGACCGTGTCGTGGCGGCCGCAGGTGTCCGTGGTGACCGTCATCAGCGGGGTGTGTTCGTTCGACATCAGCACGCTGCCGGTGGTGAGGAAGATGCCGCCGCCGGCCTGGATCGTGTCCGGGGCGCTGTATCGGAGCGCCGTGTCGTGGGCGTCGTACACCAGGAAGTCCACCGCCTGGTTGCCGTGCAGATCGGTGAGCGTGAGGTACTCACCTGTGCGGACGGTCGCGGACCAGGCCGCGCGGGCGGGGATGACGGTGGTGGAGAGGACCGTGGCGGTCGTGGTCATGCGAGCCCCCGGGCGGTGAGGAAGTCGAGTGTGTTGAGGAAGGCGCGGCGGCCCTCCGGTGCGGCGTCCCAGAGGGCGTCGCCCGGGGCGGTCGGCCGGGCCCGCCAGGCCAGTACCTCCAGCGGGGTGCTGGTGTAGTCGGGGCGCGGGTCCAGCGGGTGCGGGACGTTCGCGATCAGCACGGTCACGTCCTGCTCGGCGCGCAGGGTCACCGCGCCGCCCGCCCCGGCCGAGCCGGTGAACTCCGCGGTGCCGTCCTCCCCGATCCGTACGCCCTGGAAGAAGGAGAGCGACGGTGGCAGGTCGCGCGGCTCCAGACCGTTCTTCAGGGCGGCGAGCTTCAGCAGTTCACGGCCGGCGGGGGAGGCGGACTGCGGGGTGCCGTCGCCGTACCGCTCCGTGTTCCGCCGCAGGGTGGAGGTGCCGCACAGGGCGTCGTGACGGCCCGAGGAGTCGGCGGTCACCGAGGCGAGCACCCGCCCCTGGCCGGAGAGGAGCAGCCGGCCGGCGCCCAGGTAGGCGTTCCACTGGACCTTCACCGTGTCGGCGGTGTTGAGCCGTTCCCACGGCCTGCCGTCCGCGTACAGCACCAGATGCGCGCAGGCGTCGCCGGTGAGGTCGGTGAGCCGCAGCTCGGTGCCGCGGGCCAGGACCCGGTGCGTGTAGTTGCCGCCGGCGACCGTCTCGGCCCAGACGGGGGTGGCGGGGGCGGCGTCCGGCCAGTCGCTCGCGGGCACCACCGGCATGGTCCCGGTACGGGTGCCGTCCTGGGCGCGGGCGTGGTTCCGGGCCCCGTGTGTCGTCGCTGTCGCCATGGCTCAACCTCCGGCTCGACGTGTTGCCGATACTTGTTTCTGTCGCGCGACAGAAATTAGGACGCCGGGGAGTCGTGGCCATTGCCCGTGCGTTGCGCGGGAGTTACCGAGTACTCACCAAGATCGTGGCAGGCGGGGATGTGCGACGATCGGCCCATGCCCAGCACCTCAGGAACCGGTGGCCGGCGGGTCGGCCGGCCGCGCGCCACCCAGCGCCCGGACAGCGGACTGTCCGCGCGGGACGAACTTCTGGCCGCGGCGGCGGAGTTGTTCACCACCCGCGGATACGCGGCGACCACCACCCGGGCCGTCGCCGAGCGGGCGGGCATGCGGCAGGCGACGATGTACCACTACGTGGCGGGCAAGGAGGATCTCCTGGCGGCGCTCCTGGAGTCGACCGTCACCCCGTCGCTCGCGCTCGCCGGGAAGCTGCTCGCGGACGGGTCGCGGCCGGCCGAGGACCGCCTGTGGGAGCTGTGCCGGGCGGATGTCGCGCTGCTGTGCGGGGGCCCGTACAACCTCGGCGCGCTGTACGTCCTGCCGGAGGTGCGGGCCGAGCGGTTCGCGGACTTCCACCGGGTGCGGGCGGAGCTGCGGTCCGCGTACGGGGAGCTGCTGGCCGCCACCGAGGCGGGCACGGCGCTCGGCGCGGACGAGGCCGGGCTCCGCGCAGACCTGGTCTTCGGGCTGATCGAGGGCGTCATCCTGGTGCATCTCTCCGGGCCCGGGCGGGCGACGGAGGCGTTCGCGGCCGCCACCGCGGACGCGGCGCTGCGGATCGTGGGGGGCGGCGCCGGAACGGTGCGGGCGGTCCCCTCCGGGGAGTGATCGCGGTGACGCGTGGCCGGCCGGGTCCGCGTCCTGCGGGCCCGGCCGGTGAAGGTGGTCCTTTCTGCTGTGCGGGCAAGGGCCCTAAGCGCGTTTGCCGCTGCCGCTCCTCATCGACGCGCCCGCGCAGACCAGCCCCAGCAGGACGGTCAGACCGCCGACGATGACGTTGTTGAGCACGACGCCCATGTCCGGGCTGCTGCCCACCACCCAGGGCGAGATGATCATCCAGGCGCCCATGGCGCAGATGGCCCAGCTCAGGCCGTACATCCGTTGCGGCATCGCGGTGAATCCCAGCCCCAGCACGGCGATCGCGATACCCATGATCAGGTTGTGCGTCACGAGCGGGGCCTGCGAGGTCGTGAAGTGCAGTACCCAGGGCGATACGGCGCAGTACAGGCCGACCAGGAACACCGGCCCGTCGACGAGCGCCACGTCGCGGCCGCCCATCATCCGGTCGTAGCGGTCGCGCATTTCGGAGACGTCGGGGTGCCCGGTCATGTCGTGACCGGTGTGCGAGACGTTTGACATGGTTCGTCTCCTTTGGTCCTGCGGGCCTGGCCGCCGCTGTGTGCGGCAAGCGGCCCGCCCTGCCATTGTGCTCTTATATATCCCTTATGTGTAGGTTCAAGGCGACTGAATCTTCGCAGGATCCGCATCCGTGCACCGGCTGTCGAGCCGTCGGGCCAGTGAGATCAGCTCCGGTGTACGCAGCACCCGGGCGCCGTACCCCGGCAGCGGGACGTGCAGCGGATCCGTCCAGCGCGACGGGATCGACCCGAGCCCGTACACCGCACCCGCCAGAGCCCCGGTCACAGCCGCCACGGTGTCGGTGTCGCCGCCCGCGTCGATCGCCGAGGCCAGCGAGGCCTCGTACGAACGCGTCGTGCGCAGCGCCCAGAGTGCCGTGCCCAGGCAGGGCCACACCGCGCCGTTGAACTCCGTCGCCCGGTCCGGATGCCAGTCCGGTGCCAGGACGTCAGCCCAGCGCTCCCGGTGGTCCGCGTGCACGTCGGCCAGCGCCTCCGGGACGGCGGCGAGCGGGTCGGCCCCTTTCAGCGCGACCCGGATCAGTTCGTGCAGAACGGCGGTGCCCTCCCACGCCGCGCGGTCGCCGTGCGTCAGGGCGGCGATCCGGCGGGCCGCGTCCATGGTCGTGGCCCGTGCGTCCGCGTCCGGCCGCTGCGGCCCGGCAAAGTACACGGCGGAAGTGGCGGCGCGCATCAGTGAACCGTTGCCCGCCGCCCGGCCGTTGATCTGGAAGTGCAGCGCCGCGGCGGTGTCCCACGGATCGCCACCGGTCAGGACGTCCTCGGTCTGGAGGCCGATGTCCTTCGGATCGCCGGCCGCCCACCGCCGGAACCGGTCGAACAGGTCGGGGAGGTCGAGACCCCCGCGCTCCAGCAGCGACTCCGCGACGAGCACGGCCATCTGCGTGTCGTCCGTCGCCTCGCCGGGGTCCCAGCCGCCACCGCCGCACATCGTGCCGGTCCCGTCCGGGAAGCGCGCGGTGTAGACGCCGGCCGGTCCGAACTCGAACGGCGCGCCCAGCGCGTCGCCGGCCGCCGATCCGACCACCGCGCCGGCTGCCCGGTCCTGCCTGCTCAGGGAGTCCATCCGGTCAGCGTACGGAGGCCGGCCGCTTCGCGTACGCGCGATATGCGGTCCCGAGCAGCACCGTGGCCGCCAGGAAGAGGACCGTGAACCACTGGAAGTACCAGTGCCCGCCCGCCGGGTCGTACACCGCCGCCCGCGGCCAGGCCAGGTTGACGGTCATGACCGCTCCGTACGCGAAGGCCAGTGCGTTGACCGGAAGTCCCCAACGGCCGAGCGAGAAGAGGGGCGCGCCCGTCTCGTCGTGGAGCGGTCCGGTGACGGGGGACAGGGGGAGGCGACGCAGGCGGCGCAGCAGCATCGGACCCGTGACCATCGCGTACGCGAGGTAGAGCATCGCGATGCAGGTGGTGCCGATCGCCAGGAACGCCTCCGGGGAGGCGAGGTTGAGCAGCCCCAGCGCCGCCGCCGCAGCGCCGACGAGCAGAGCTGGTGCGGCGGGCATCCCGGTGCGCGGGAAGACCTTGGCGAGGCGGGCGGAGAAGGGCAGTACGCCGTCGCGCGCCATCGAGAACAGCATGCGGGAACCCGCCGTCTGGATGGCGAGCGTGGCCACCGCGACGGCGACCGCCACATCGGCGAGCAGCACACGGCCGACACCGTCCCCGAGGCTGCTGGTCAGCACGTACGAGAGGCCTTCCGTGGCCAGCCGCCCGTCGGTCAGGTCAGGTGCCGCCAGGATGCCGGCGAGCACCAGCAGTCCGCCGAGCACCCCGGCCGAGGCCAGGGCGAGCAAAATCGTGCGTGGTGCGGTGCGACGGGGGGAGCGGGTCTCCTCGCTCATCTCGCCCGCGCTGTCGAAGCCGATCAGGACATAGGCCGCGGTGAACGAGCCGACCAGCATGGCTCCGAGCGCGCCGCCCTGTCCGCCGGTGTGCAGCGTGACGCCCGGGGTGCGTTCGGTGTGGGTGAGAAGGAGGACCAGGATGAGAACGGCCCCGATGATCTCGGCCGTCACCCCGATCCGGTTGACCGCCGACATGACCTTGTTGTCGAGGAGGTTCACCGTGGTGGTGAGGGCCAGGAGCACCACGGCGAGCAGCGCGGCGTTGGCGGCGCCCGTCGCCGTGGTGGGTGCCGGGTCCCCGCCCACCAGCTGGAATCCGGACCAGATCGCCGGCAGCACCACCTGGAGCGCGAGCGCGGCGGCTGCGACCACGACGATCTGTCCGATCACCATGATCCAGCCCGCGAACCAGCCGAAGGCGGGGGTGCTCAGCCGGGTCGACCACTGGTAGACGGCCCCGGACAGCGGGTAGCGGGCGGCGAGTTCGGCGAAGCACGCGGCGACCAGCAGTTGGCCCACGAGCACGGCCGGCCAGGTCCAGAAGAAGGCGGCCCCGCCGAAGGAGAAGCCGAACGCGAAGAACTGGAAGACGGTCGTGAGGACGGAGATGAAGGAGAACCCGGCCGCGAACGAGGCGTACCGCCCCATGGACCGGTGCAGCTCCTGGCGATAGCCGAAACCGGCCAGGGAGGCGTGGTCGCCCTGGCCGGTTCCGGTGGGATCCGGTCGTACGTCCGTTGGTGCGGTGGCGGTCATGTCAGCCCCTGTCGCCGATTTCCTGTCGGGCGACAGAAATTAGGGACGCGCTGTTTCGGGGGCGTGACGCAGCCGTGTCCGCGCGGGGCCGAAGTGCTCACGTTCTCCGGCACGTTGCCGGACGGACGGTCGCGGGGCCCCGTGCGGTACCGCTACTTGGCGGGCATCAGGACCGTGTCGACGATGTAGACCGTCGCGTTGGCGGTCTGGACATTGCCGCAGACGACCTTCGAGGAGTCGTTCACCGTGTACGCCATGTCCGAACCGGACGTCGTCAGCTCGCTCTTCTCCAGCGTGTCGAACGAACCATTCTCCAGCTGCTTCGGGGTCAGCTTCTGGCCCACCACGTGGTAGGTGAGGACCTTGGTGAGCGCGGCCTTGTCGGCGAGCAGCTTGTCCAGGTCGGCCTTCGGGACCTTGGCGAAGGCGTCGTTGGTCGGGGCGAACACCGTGATGTTCTGGGCGCTGTTCAGCGTGTCGACCAGGCCGGCCTTCTTGACGGCGGTGACGAGTGTGGAGAGCGCCGGGTTGTTCGAGGCTGCCGTGGCGACCGGGTCCTTCGCCATGCCGTCGAAGGAGCCCGCGCCGTCCTTCGGCACCGTCGAACAGGCCGGGCCGAAGGGCTCGTTCATGGGGGTCGTGCCGGCGGGCGCCGAGGCCGCGTCCGAGGCCTTCGCCGAAGTCGCGGAGGAACCGGACGCGCTGTCCTTGGAGTCGCTGGAGCAGGCCGTCAGGGCCAGCGGCAGGACGACCGCGGCGGAGAGTGCGACGGCGGCGCGACGGGCGTGGGTGGCCTTCATGATGTTCTCCTGGTGGGATGAGTGACCATATGGTCACGCTAAGTAGTCGAAATGGGATGTGCGATGTGGGGCCGGTGCGTACGGAACGGACGCGAGTCCGCTCAGGACACGTCGACCACCACCGAGTGCCAGCCGGTCGCACCGTTGGGTACGGTGCCGACGCGCCGGTCGGTCTGGGTGGCGCCGGTGCGGTCCGTGGCACGGACCTCGAGGGTGTGGTTGCCGGAGGTGGCCGGCCATTCCCACACCCACTGGCGCCAGGTGTCCCGGCCGTCCTCGGCCGCCAGCCGGGCGGTGTTCCACGGGCCGCCGTCCACCCGGACCTCGACCCGCGCGATGCCGCGGTGCTGGGCCCAGGCGACCCCGGCGACCGGGATCGTGCCGGCCTTCGGGGAGGCGAAGGGGCGGGGGGTGTCGATACGTGACTCGGTCTTGACGGGTGCCTGCTGGGACCAGGAGCGCTTGACCCAGTAAGCGTCGTAGTCGTCGAACGTGGTGAGCTCGATGTCCTTGATCCACTTGCAGGCCGACACGTATCCGTAGAGGCCGGGAACGACCATGCGGACCGGGAAGCCGTGCTCGAAGGGCAGCGGCTCGCCGTTCATGCCGAGGGCGAGCAGGGCGTCGCGGCCGTCCATGACGTCCTCGACCGGCGTGCCGATCGTCATGCCGTCCACCGAACGCGCCACGATCTGGTCGGCGGGTCCACCTCGGGAGGGGGGCTTCACCCCGGCCTCCCGCAGCAGGTCCGCCAGCCGCACACCGAGCCACCGGGCGTTGCCGACATATGGCCCGCCGACCTCGTTGGAGACGCAGGTCAGGGTGATGTCGCGCTCGATGATCTCCCGGCGCAGCAGGTCCTGGAAGCTGAGTGTCAGAGGCGTCCTCACGCCTCTGCCGTGGATCCTCAGCCGCCATTGGCCCGCGTCGATACGCGGCACGACCAGAGCCGTGTCCACCCGGTAGAAGCTCTTGTTCGGGGTGACGAACGAGCTCAGTCCCCGGATCCTCAGATCGGCGCCCGCCGGTACGGCCGGCGCCGCCGAGTCGGGTACGGGCAGCACCAGGTCGCGTCGTGAGGCGGCGGCCCCGGCCTGCACGGCGGAGGTGAGCCGCCGCCCGAGCAGGCCGGCACCGGCCGAGGCCGCCGCCGCGGCGCTCGCCGCGATGACGAAGCCCCGCCGGTCGAAGGTGCCGTGGTCCGGCTCCCCGTCCCTCCCGCCAGCCGCGGGGGAGGGGCCGGAGGCCGGAGTCAGCCGGCCGACCAGGAAATACAGCACTCCTGCGGCCAGCACGGCACCCACCACCGAGGGCAGGGCGTCGGACACGCGGCCCTCCGGCCGCCCGATCGCCGCCACTGCCCCGACCACCCCGAAGACCAGAACGGCCGCCGAGCCGATCAGCCGGTGACGCAGCGCCAGCACCCCGACCGCCATGGCGAAGACCGCCAACAGGGCCAGAATGCCGAGCTGCAGAACCAGCTTGTCGTCGGTGCCGAAGTTCCGTACGGCGAAGTCCTTGAGCGCCGGGGGAGTGCGGTCGATCACCGCGCCGCCCACCGCCGCGACCGGACCCGCCTCGGGACGGACGACCGCCGCCACGAGCTCGGCGACCGCCAGGGCACAGAACCCGGCGATCACACCGCCGAGCGCGGCGAAGGCCGCACGTGCCCAGCGGGACCGCCGGGACCCGTGGGCCACGTGCTTCGAATCGTTCCGATCTTCGCTCACAACCGGCATTCGTCGCCGGACGCCCGGCGGATTGGTCTGTCACCCGAACGAATGAGAGTCGGTCCCGGCCAATCCGCGGCGCGACCGGTAACGAACCACAGCCGAGAGGCATCGCCGCTCCCGCGTGACAGCGCGAGGTGAGCGGGCACCGGAACGCGGAGGGACACGGCATGACAGGCAGGCGGCAACGCACCGCGGTGGTGGGAAGCGGAGTGGCGGGACTGACCGCCGCCCACATCCTGCGCACGGCCCACGACGTGACGCTGTTCGAGGCGGACGACCGGGTGGGCGGCCATGCCCACACCCACGACCTCCCCGCGTCGGACGGCCGCGTCCACCGCGTGGACTCCGGCTTCATCGTGCACAACCGGCGCACCTATCCGCATCTGCTGCGGCTCTTCGCGGAACTCGCCGTCCCGACGCAGGAGTCGGAGATGAGCATGTCCGTACGGTGCGAGGGATGCGGCCTGGAGTACGCGGGCGCCCGCGGCCCGGCCGGTCTGCTCGCCCGGCCCGCCCGGCTCCGGGACCCCGCCTATCTGCGGATGCTGGCCGCCGTACCCCGCTTCCACCGGGCCGCCCGCCGCCTCCTGGACGACGGCGGACCGGACGCGGACACCATGACGCTCGGCGACTTCGCCGCCCGTGGCCGCTTCTCCCCGTACTTCACCGCCCACTTCCTGACCCCCGTGGTCTCCGCGGTCTGGTCCTGCGACCCGGTGACCGCGATGCTGTACCCTGCCCGCTACCTCTTCCGCTTCCTCGACCACCACGGCATGCTCGCGGTCGGCGGCTCCCCTGTGTGGCGGACCGTCACCGGCGGCTCGGGCGCCTACGTCGAACGGGTCACCAAACAGCTCGCCGCCGTCCGCACCTCGACCCCGGTCCGTGCCGTGCGCCGCCACGCGGACGGCGTCGGCCTCGTCACCGCCGACGACACCACGGAGGAGTTCGACTCCGTCGTCATCGCCACCCACCCCGACCAGGCGCTGCGCATCCTCGCCGACCCGACGGACGAGGAACGCCGCACCCTGGGCGCATTCCGCTACTCCCGCAACCCCACCCTGCTGCACACCGACACCCGGCTGCTGCCGAGCGCCCGCGGCGCCCGCGCCTCCTGGAACTACCTGATGCCGGACTGCTCCGCCGATGCCCGGCACGTCACCGTCAGCTACGACATGAACCGGCTCCAGCGGCTCGACGCCCCCGAGACCTTCGTCGTCACACTGAACGGCGCCGACCGCGTCGCCCCCGGCCTCGTCCGCGCCCGCATGATCTACGAACACCCCGTCTTCACCCCGGAGTCGGTGGCCGCGCAGGCCCGGCTGCCCGCGCTGTCCGGCCCGGTCACCGCCTACGCGGGGGCGTACCACGGCTGGGGCTTCCACGAGGACGGCTGCCGTTCGGGGGCCGAAGCCGCCGCGGCGCTGGGGGTGGACTGGTGAACGCCCTCTACCCCTGCACCATCACCCACGTCCGGTCCGCGCCCGCCAAGTACGCGTTCCGGCACCGCACCTACCTGTGGCTGATCGACCCGGACGGACCGCCGCCGCTGCCGGCACCCCTGCGACCGCTGGCCGGTTTCGACCCGCGCGACCACTTCGGCGGCACGGCCCCGACCATCCGGGCCGGACTGAGCCGTTTCCTGGCCGCGAACGGCGTCGACCTCGCCGACGGAAGCGTCCGGATGCTCACCCAGGCCCGGGTGTTCGGCCACGTCTTCAACCCGCTGACCGTCTACTGGTGCCGCCGCGCGGACGGCAGCCCGCTCTGCACGGTCGCCGAGGTGCACAACACGTACGGCGAACGCCACTGCTACCTGCTGCGCCCGGACGCCGACGGCCGGGCGTCCACCGGCAAGGAGTTCTACGTGTCGCCGTTCTTCGACGTGGCCGGCTCCTACCGGATGCGGCTCCCCGAACCGGGGCCGCGGCTCGACATGACGGTGCATCTGGAACGGGCCGGCATGCGGCCCTTCACCGCCACCGTCCGCGGAGTGCGCCGCCCCGTCACCCCGCACGTGCTGCTCCGGCTGGCGCTGATCCACCCCTGGTCCACCGCCGCCGTATCGGCCGCCATCCGGCTGCACGGTATTCGCCTCCTGCTGCGCGGACTGCCCGTACAGCCCCGTCCCCACCACCACCCCCAGGAAGGAATGCAGTGAGCGTGTCCACGTCCCACTCCCCGTCCCCCTCCTCCTCGCCCCCGGTGCACGCCACCGTGGACATCGACCCCGGGCGCTGGCCCGACGTCGTACGGCCACCGCGCGGCTCCCGGCTGCGGACCGCCGTCGCCGAACGGCTCGTCCGCCACGCACTGGACCGCCTCCCGCTCCGGGTCCGGCTGGCCGGACGCGAGGACCTCGGCCTCGGCGGCCCGCTGATGGACGTCCGGGACCCGGCCACGTTCTTCCGCAGAATCGGGGTCGACGGACTGATCGGCTTCGGGGAGTCGTACATGGCGGGGGAGTGGGACTCGCCCGACCCGGTGGGCGTGCTGACCGTCCTCGCCGACCAGGTCGCCACCCTGATCCCGCAGCCGCTCCAGCGACTGCGGGGAGTCTGGGCCCGCCGCCGCCCCACCGGACAGCTCGGCACCCGGCAGGGTGCCCGCGACAACATCAGCCACCACTACGACCTGTCCAACGAACTCTTCGCGCTCTTCCTCGACGAGACCCTCAGCTACTCCGCCGCCGTCTTCCGCGGCTTCCCCGCCGAACACGCCCTGCTGCCCGCCGCCCAGCACCGCAAGATCGACCGGCTGCTCGACCTCGCCGCAGTCGGCCCCGGCACCGAACTCCTGGAGATCGGCACCGGCTGGGGCGAACTGGCGATCCGGGCCGCCGCCCGCGGCGCCCGCGTCGTCACCGTCACGCTGTCGCGGGAGCAGCAGGAGCTGGCCCGCCGCCGGATCAGGGAAGCCGGATTCGAGGACAGCGTCGACGTCCGGCTCAGCGACTACCGGGACGTCGACGGGGAGTACGACGCGGTCATCAGCGTCGAGATGATCGAGGCGGTCGGCGCGGAGTTCTGGCCGGTCTACTTCCGCACCCTGGAACAGCGGCTCGCCCCCGGCGGCCGGATCGCCCTCCAGGCCATCACCATGCCCGACGACCGGATGCGCGCCGGCGGGAACACCTACACCTGGATCCAGAAGTACATCTTCCCCGGCGGACTCCTCCCGTCCGTCGAGGCCGTCGAACAGGTCACCGCCGAGCACACCGGCCTGCGCGTCGACCGTTGCGACGACTTCGGCACGCACTACGCCGAGACCCTGCGGTTGTGGCGGGAACGCTTCACCGAACGGGCCGCCGACGTCGACGCGCTCGGCTTCGACGCCACCTTCCGCCGGATGTGGACCTTCTACCTGGCCTACTCCGAAGCGGGATTCCGCTCCGGTTACCTCCATGTGCAGCAGATGCTGCTGACCCGTCAGGAAACAGCGCGATGACACTCACCGCCAAGCAGGTCCCCGCCCCCGGCGCGGCGCAACGCCTCGAACCCCTCGTCGAGCAGCTGCTCGGCGGCGAACTCCCGGTCAGGGTACGGATGTGGGACGGCAGCGAGACCGGCGCCCCCGACGGGCCCCTGGTCCACGTCCGCTCCCGCCGGGCGTTGCGCCGACTCCTGTGGGCCCCCGGCGAACTCGGCCTCGCCGAGGCCTACATCACCGGGGACATCGACATCGAGGGCGACCTCACCACCGGGCTGCGGGCGATGCGCCACGCGGTGCGCGAGCGCGGGCTGCGCCCGCCACGCCCCGGCGTCGGCGGCCGGCTGCGGGCCTTCGGCACCGCCCTGCGCATGGGTGCCGTCGGCCCGCGGCCACCGGTACCCGCCGCCCGCGCGGGGCTCCACGGCGTGCTGCACAGCAAGGCCCGAGACCGGGCCGCCGTCAGCCACCACTACGACCTCTCCAACGCCTTCTACGCGCTGCTCCTCGACGAGACGATGGCCTACTCCTGCGGCTACTGGACCAGTGACGCCCCCGGCTACGGCCCCGCGGACGCGCAGCGCGACAAGCTCGAACTGATCTGCCGCAAGCTGGGACTGCGCCCGGGGGCGCGACTGCTGGACATCGGCTGCGGCTGGGGATCGCTGACGCTGTACGCCGCGCAGCGGCACGGCGTCCGGGTCACCGCGGTCACCCTCGCCCGGGAACAGGCGGCATACGTCCGCCACCAGGTGGCCGAACGCAACCTGGAGGACCTCGTCGAGGTCCGCTGCTGCGACTACCGCGACATCGCGAAGGCCCCGGACCACGAGGGCGGGTACGACGCGGTGTCCACCGTGGAGATGGGCGAGCACGTCGGGGACGCGCAGTACCCGGCCTTCGCCGGGACGCTGCACAGCATGGTGCGGCCGCGCGGCCGGGTGCTCGTCCAGCAGATGTCCCGGGGGCGCGACGCCCCGGGCGGCGGCGCGTTCATCGAGTCGTACATCGCGCCCGACATGCACATGCGCCCGCTCGGCGAGACGGTCGCGCTGCTGGAGGGCGCCGGACTCGAAGTGCGTGACGTCGAGGGGCTGCGCGAGCACTACGTACGGACCGTCGACGCGTGGCGCCGCACCCTGGAAGAGCACCATCAGGAGTTCACGGACCTCGTCGGTGAGGAGACCGTGCGGGTGTGGCGGCTCTACCTGGCGGGCGGGGCCCTCGCCTTCGGGGAACGGCGGATGGGCGTGGACCAGATCCTCTCCGTACGACCGGAGGCGACCGGGGCGGCCGGGATGCCGGGCACCCGGAGCGGCTGGTACACGGCCCCGGCCGAGGTGCCGGGCGCACGCGTCGGGGCGACGGCCGGACTCACGGAATGAGCGGCTTCGCATGGGAGGCTTTCGCACAGGGCCTGTTGCCCTGTGCGGGCGCCGCCCTCGCCGTCATGCTCGCCACGTTCGCCGTCAGCCTGCGCATGGGTGTGCACCGGGTCGTGGACGTCGCCTGGGGGCTGGGGTTCACCGCCGTCGCCCTGGTCTCGTACGGCATGTCGGCGGCGGACGGTGACAGTGCCCGCCGCCTCCTGGTCACCGCGCTCACGGCCCTGTGGGGGCTGCGCCTGGCCTGGCACATCGCCCGCCGGGGCCGCGGCCACGGCGAGGACCCGCGGTACGCGAAGATGCTCGCCGGGGCGCCGGGCGACCCGCGGCTGTACGCCCTGCGGAAGGTGTATCTGCTCCAGGGGGCACTGGTCTGGCTGGTCTCGCTCCCGGTGCAGGCGGCCGGCTATCTGACGGGCCCGGTCGGGGGATGGGCCTGGGCCGGTGCGGGAGTGTGGGCGGTGGGGCTGGCCTTCGAAGCGGTGGGGGACCGTCAGCTGGCCCGGTTCAAGGCCGATCCGGCGAACCGCGGGAAGATCATGGACCGCGGACTGTGGGCCTGGACCCGGCATCCGAACTACTTCGGCGACTTCTGCGTGTGGTGGGGCCTGTTCCTGATCGTGTGCCAGGCGCCCGGGGCGGCCGCCGCCACGCTGGTGGCACCCGTCCTGATGAGCTTCCTGCTCATCGGCGGCAGCGGAAAGGCGCTCCTGGAGCGGCGTATGGCCGAGCGCCCCGGCTTCGCCGCGTACACGGCCCGGACCAGCGGATTCTTCCCGCGCCCGCCGCGCAGCGGCTGAGCCGCCCGCCGGGAGTGGGCCGGTGCGACCCCGTACTCCGGCCGCCTCCCAACGGCCGGAGTACGGGGTGGGCACCGCGAAATGGCCACGGCCCACCGGGGGCGACCCGGCCCGGGGCGAGCACGTGCGACCACCGCGTCAGGGGCCCGGACGAGCGGCTGCGCCGGTCACCACGACGGGTGCCCGGCGCAGCCGCCGCTCACGCGGCCGGGCGCTCGTTCATGCGGACGGCAGGTCTATCAGCGCCAGCGGGGCCGAGGTCGGCTGCGCCGACCCGCCCGCCGGCTCGACGGTCACGCCCATGCCGGTCGCGGGGTCCACCGGCCCGTCGAGCAGGGTCGCGTACGTCGTCGACGAGCCGCCCGACGCCCGCATCAGGCCTGCGGAGCGCATCGTGCCGTCGTCGTCGAACCACAGCTGGTAGACCTTTCCGGCGGGGGCCTCTGCGAGTCCCGAGGCCAGGAACACGGCACGGTTCCGGCTCTCGGACACCACGACCGTGCCCTTCCCGCCACCCTCCAGGGTCCCGGACCGCGTCCGTGCGTCGGGCGCCGCGAGGACCTGAGCGAGCTGATCGCTGCGCTGCTGGGTGGCCCGGGAGTCCTGGCGGGCTTCCTGGGCCTCCTGGTTCTGCCACACCGCGATGCCGCCGAAGCCCGCGGCGGCGGCCAGGCTCGCGGCGAGCGCGAACTTCGGCCACCGGGAAGGGCGGCCCGCGGTGGAGCGGCCCATGCGGCCGGTGCGGGCGCGGCGGCCACCGGGCGGCGGCTCCTGGCGAACGGTCGCGATCTCGTGCAGCACCCGCTCGCGCAGTTCGCGCGGCGGTGTGACGGAGACGGCGAGCCCGAGCCGGGTCGCGGTCTCCGAGAGCTCGCGCACCTCGACGGAACAGGCCTCGCAGTCGCCCAGGTGGCGTTCGAACTCCCGGCGTTCGGATTCCGGCAGCGCGTGCAGGGCGTAGGCCCCGGTCAGTGTGTGCAGTCCGGCGTCGCTCATGCGCTCACCCCGAGGCAGTCGCGCAGCCGGATCAGTCCGTCGCGCAGTCGGGTCTTGATCGTCCCGAGCGGTGTCGAGAGCAGCTCCGCCACCTCGCGATACGTCAGCCCGCGGTAGTACGCCAGGGTGACGGACTCGCGCTGCAGCTCGGAGAGGGTCCGCATGCAGCGGCGTACCTGCTCCCGCTCCAGCCGGCTCTCGACCTGTTCGGTGACGTCGTCGAAGGCGGGGGTGCGGTCGAGCAGTGCTGCCTTGTGCTCACGCGCCGTCGTCGCCTCCACCGAGCGCACCCGGTCCACCGCCCGGTGGTGGGCCAGCGTCAGCACCCAGTTCATGGCGCTCCCGCGGGCCGCCTGGAAGCGCGGCGCCGTGCGCCAGACCTCGACCAGCACCTCCTGCGCGACCTCCTCCGACTGGGCGGGGTCACGCAGAACGCTGCGCACCAGCCCGAGCACCGGTCCGCAGACCGCCTCGTACACCTGCGAGAAGGCATCCTGATCGCCCCGGGCGACCATCCCCAGAAGCTCCTGGAGATCGGGCCCCGCCGAGGCCACTCCGCTGATGTGCACGGCTACTTTCACGCGGGCTTCCTCCCAGGATGCTCATCGGTCTCCGGAGATGATTCGGAGCCGGTGGCAGCGCGGATTGGTCAGGGGCCGAAATCCTTCCACGCCCTTCGCGCCACGCCATGTACCGGGATCGGCCGGGTGGAGGTCACGCCCCCGTGCAGCGGCAGGGCGACCGCCCGGAGCGCACGCTGTACGGCGTCACCGAGTCCGGGCGCGCCGAGATGCCGGACCGGCTGGGCGCTGGTCGCCGGCCGTTCGGAGCTCACCGGCGGTCCGCCACCGCACTGTCCGCCCGGTCCGGGAGTCCGCTCCCGGGCCGGGTTCCGCGCTGCCGGACCGTGCGCAGCACCAGGAAGACCAGCAGCCCGAACGGCGAGAGCAGAACCGTCAGGACCAGCAGCGGGCCCATCACGTACGGCGGGATGCCCAGCCGGCGGCTCTCCAGGAACATCCACTGGCCCAGCAGCAGGTCCCAGGCGACGACCTGGGCCCACACCGCTCCCGCCCCGTTCGACAGCGCGGTCAGTTCGCGGAACGTGTCGATGTCCGGGCTGCTCACCGCCGTCCACAGCTCGGGAAGGACCGGCAGGGCCATCGCCAGGTGGACGGCGAGCACCGGCAGGACCGTCAGGGGCGAGGAGGCGACCCGGGCCGTGACCGGCCGGCCCGGCAGGAAGATCATGAGCAGCCAGAACGGTGCCGCCAGCACGAACGAGATCTCGAAGAGCACACCGGTCATGACACGAACTCCTTCTCTGCGGTGGGGGAGGCGTGCGCCCCGGAGCGCGGCCGCAGCGCGCCGTACGTACCGGCGGCGGTGGCGGCCAGGACGAGCGCCGCGGCGCCGAGGGTCGCGCCGTCCGGGTGGACCAGCGACTGGCCGCGCAGCGCCTGCCAGGCGACCAGGGCGGTGACCGCCGCGTAGGCGCCGGAGGCGACCGTCACGAGGCGCAGCCGGACCCGGGGGTCGCGCAGCGGGGCGAAGCGGGGCGCCAGCGCGACAAGGGCCAGCAGGAACAGCGGGAGCACCTGGAGTGCGTGCATCCCCACGAAATGCGGGATGCGCAGATCACCGCCGGTCGTCGACCAGCCGGTGAGCGGCATCGAGGGCCCGCCGTCCGGTACGCCCACGGAGTGCGCGCCGACGACATCTGCCGTGTCGAGGTTCCCGGCCGCTCGCTGCTCCTTGGAGGGCTGTGTCATGAGGAACCCGAAGCCGGCGCCCACCAGGGCCAGGAGCACGCCCGAGCGGATCGCCAGGGCGGAGGCGCGGTCCGCGATGCGGGCGCGCAGCAGCAGGACCGCGATGACCAGGGTGCCGGTCCACAGGATGACCACGGTGGCGCCCATGGCGGCGAACAGCGAGGAGTCGAACGATGTGGCGTGGTTGAAGTGGCTGCGCTTCCCGCGGACGACCTGTCCGGTGATGATCGCCATCTCGACGAGGCTGGAGAGCGCGACCACGGTCCCGGCCCACCAGCCGGCGCGCCGGCCCCGGGTGAGGAGCGTCAGCATCCAGGCGAGCGCGAGGGCGTACACCACGAACGAGACCGCGAACTTGAAGGGTTTGAACCAGATCGCCGAGCCTGCCAGGACCCGGTCGTCGACCAGCAGGCCGACACCCGAGACGACCGTCATCACGGCCATGGCGGCGGCGAAGAGGACTAACGGGCGGTGCCAGGAACGCCATTGCGGCATGAGATCCCCCTGAGTACATATGGATAGCGGTGCTCTCCGCTATCCGATAGTGGAACTATCTATGATGAGGTGGGGGTTGGCAAGAGGAGCAAGGGAGAACGCGCGGTGCGCATCGGCGAGTTGAGCCGCAGGTCCGGGGTTCCGGTACCGACGATCAAGTTCTACGTACGGGAGGGGCTGCTGCCCGCCGGGCAGCTGACCAGCCCGAACCAGGCGAGTTACGACGACGGGCACGAGCGAAGGCTGCGGCTGATCCGCGCGCTGCTGGACGTCGGCGGGCTCCCGCTGTCGGCCATCGGGGAGGTGCTTCGGGTGATGGAGGACCCGCACCAGCCCCTGCACGATGTACTGGGCACGGCGGCGAAGAGCATCGCGCCGTCGCGGGGCGACGATGCCGGGCCCGAACTGGAGGATGCCCGCGAGGACGTGACGGAACTGCTGGAGCGCAGGGGCTGGCTGTCCGGGGCGCGCAGCCCGGGCGGGGAGTCCCTGGCCGAGGTGCTGGTGGCGCTGCGCCGGGCGGGCCACGGCGGCTTCGTCGAACTGCTCGACGACTACGCGGCTGCCGCGGAACAGGTCGCGCGGGCCGATCTCGACTACGTCGGGCGCCGCGTGGCGCGAGAGGACCTGGTGGAGAGCGTGGTCGTCGGCACGGTGCTCGGCGAGGCGATGTTCGCGGCCCTGCGGCGGCTCGCGCACGCGGACGCGTCGGCACGGGCGTTCGGCGAGGAGGCGGGCGGCTGAGTCGGCGGCGGCGAGGGTGGACGCGCGGCGGGCGGCTGAGTCGGCGGCGGCGAGGGTGGACGCGACTGTGCCCCGGTCCGTGGACCGGGGCACAGTGCGGTTGACTGCCGGGAGCTACGCGGCGCTCTCCTGCTCGCGCTCCACCTGCTCGTTCCACTCGCGCTTGACCGAGCGCCAGGCGTCGTCGTTCTGGCCGAGCCGCCAGTAGCCGGAGATCGACAACTGCGCCGCCGGGATCGCGCGGTCGAGCCTCAGGTGCCGGCGGATCTCCTTGACGAAGCCGGCCTCGCCGTGGACGAACGCCTGGACGTCGCCCGCGGGGAACTCCAGCTCCTTCACCGCGGCGGTGAGCGCCTCGCCCACCGGGCGCCCGCCCCGGTGCAGCCAGGTGACCTCGACACCGTCCGGCGATGCGATCTTCTGTTCCTCCGAGGCGTCCGTGACCTCGAGGAACGCGTGCACCACCGCGCCCTCGGGCATCTGCTCCAGCGCCGCGGCGACGGCCGGCAGGGCGCTCTCGTCGCCCACCAGAAGGTGCCAGTCGGCCGAGGCGTCGGGGCCGTAACCGCCGCCGGGGCCCAGGAAGGTCACCTGGTCGCCCGCAGTTGCGCGCGCCGCCCACGGGCCTGCGAGGCCCTCGTCGCCGTGCACCACGAAGTCGATCGCCAGCTCCCCGGTGTCCGGGTCCCAGGAGCGCACCGTGTAGGTGCGCGTCGTGGGCCAGAGCTCGCGCGGGAACTCCTCGCGGATGCGGGCCATGTCGAAGGGGTGCGTGTACTCGGCGCCTTCGGGGGCGAAGCACAGCTTGACGTAGTGGTCGGTGAAGCCGGACAGCGTGAAGCCGGCGAGGCCGTCACCGCCGAGCACCACCCGGATCATGTGCGGGGTGATCTGCTCGGTGCGCAGGACCTGCGCACCCTGCGCCTTGGGTGCCTGCCGCGCCGGTCGTTCTGCCACGAGGTTGTCTCCCTGCTCCGGATGCCGGGCCGGTCGCCCATGCACGGGCCATTGGCCTTAGGGTTACCTAACCTAACACCTCAACCTGTGAGTGTGGAGAGCAGGCGCTGCAGCGCCCCGCCCAGCCCCCACTGGTCCGCGAGCGCTTCGAGTGTCGCGGGGTCGCGCGGTTCGACGGGCAGCGCGGGGTCGAAATCCGGCAGGGGCACGTCGCCGGCGACCCGGACCACGGTCGGCGCGACGGCCACGTAGTCACGCGCCTCGTCGAGCCGCTTGCGCTGCGAGGGTGTCAGCCCGGCGGCCGGGTCGTCGACCGCGGCCATGATGCCGGCCAGGTCACCGAACGCGTCCAGCAGTTTCGCCGCGGTCTTCTCGCCGATGCCGGGGACACCGGGCAGTCCGTCGCTCGGGTCGCCGCGCAGCAGGGCCAGGTCGACGTATCCGGAGCCGTCCACCCCGTACTTCTCGCGGAGCCAGGCCTCGTCCGTCACCTGGAGGGTGCCGACGCCCTTCAGCGGGTAGAGCACCCGCACCCCGCGGGCGTCGTCGACCAGCTGGTAGAGGTCCCGGTCGCCGGTGACGATGTCGACCGGGCCGGTCGACAGGCCGGTCAGCGTGCCGATCACGTCGTCCGCCTCGTATCCGTCGACGCCGACCCGGGCGATGCCCAGGGCGTCCAGGACGTCCGCGATGACCGGCACCTGCGGGGCCAGCGTGTCCGGCGTCTCCTCCTCGTCGGGCAGGCCCTCGCCGGTCTCCACCGCGACGCGGTGCGCCTTGTACGAGGGGATCAGGTCGACCCGCCACTGGGGACGCCAGTCCGCGTCCCAGCAGGCGACCAGATCGTCGGGCCGGTGGTCCTGCACGAGCCGGCCGATGAAGTCCAGCAGCCCGCGCACGGCGTTGACCGGTGTGCCGTCGGGTGCGCGCACCGAGTCGGGGACCCCGAAGTAGGCGCGGTAGTAGAGGGAGGCGGTGTCGAGGAGCATCAGGCGTCGCGTCACACCCCGATGATGCCGCACCCCACCGACAGTGGCCGCAGCGGACGCGGTTCCCGAACTCCGGCCGCTCTTGTGTGAGCTGGGTCACTCTCGTGTTTGCCTCGCATAAGCGGGGGCAGGCGCGGCATCGGAGCGGACCACGTCGCATTTTCAACTAGTGCACGTGCCATGCGGACCGAACCCGCACCGCTCCACGGTCTGCCGGAGGGGGTGGCAGACCGTTTTCGGTTCAATGCGTGAGGTGTATGTGTCAAGGCTGCAAGCCGAACACTTGTACAAAGTTTTCGGCAGACGACCCGATCAAGCCGTGCAGAAGCTCGAGAGCGGCACGGACCGCGACGAGCTGCGCGCCGACGGAACGACCGCAGCGGTGATCGATGCATCGTTCACCGTGGAACCGGGCCAGATCTTCGTCGTGATGGGTCTGTCCGGGTCCGGCAAGTCCACGTTGCTGCGCATGCTCAACGGGCTGCTGGAGCCCACCGCCGGCAAGGTGCTCTTCGACGGCCAGGACCTGACCGCCCTGACCGCCGCCCAGCTCCGCCATGTCCGCTCCACCAAGATCAGCATGGTGTTCCAGCACTTTGCGCTCTTTCCCCACCGGAGCGTTCTGGAGAACGCCGGCTACGGCCTCGAGGTGCAGGGTGTGCCGCGCGCCGAGCGCAACCGCCGAGCCGCCGAGGCGCTTGAGATGACCGGCCTCGCCGGCTGGGAGAAGTCCTGGCCCGACGAGCTCTCCGGCGGTATGCAGCAGCGCGTAGGCCTGGCCCGCGCGCTCGCCACCGACGCCGACCTGCTCCTCATGGACGAGTCCTTCAGCGCGCTCGACCCGCTGATCCGCCGGGACATGCAGGACCAGCTCCTGGAACTGCAGAAGCGGCTGAAGAAGACCATCGTCTTCATCACCCACGACCTCAACGAGGCCATGCGCCTCGGTGACCGCATCGCCGTGATGCGCGACGGCGAGATAGTCCAGCTCGGCACCGCCGAGGACATCCTCGTCACCCCGGCCAACGACTACGTCGCCTCCTTCACCCAGGACGTCGACCGTTCCCGGGTGCTGACCGCGGGCGCCATCATGGCCGAACCGCACACCGTGATGGGCACCAGGACGGACGACGGCAAGGAACTGCGTACGCCCGCCGACGTCCTGCGGGAGGCACCGGCCACCGTCGTCGAGTCCACCCCGATCATCGAGCTGTTCACGCCCTGCTCGCAGAGCGGTGTCGCGGTCGCCGTGACCGACGACAAGGGCAAGCTCATCGGCGTCGTGCCGCGTGCGCGGCTGCTCGCCGTGCTCGGTGAACCGATGGCTCCCACCGAGGCTCCCCAGGGCGCCCGGGACTCGCTGAAGAAGGTGGCCAGTGTTTAGGCTTCATCTCGGCGACTGGGTCGACTCCGCCGTCGACTGGCTCCAGACCCACCTGGCCTGGCTCTTCGACGCCATCAGCTCCGTCGTGAGCGGCATGTTCGACGGCATCGCCGCCGTCCTCTCCGCCCCCGCCCCCCTGCTCTTCGCGGGCATCGTCGCCGTCATCGCCTGGTGGCTGCGCGGCCTGCTCGCCGGTGTGCTCGCGTTCGTCGGCTTCGCCCTCATCGACTCCGTCGAGTTGTGGGACGAAGCGATGGACACCCTCACCCTGGTGCTCGTCGCGACCATCGTGACGCTGGTCCTGGCCGTGCCTCTCGGAATCTGGGCGTCCCGCTCGAAGACCGTCAGTGCGGTGACCCGGCCGGTCCTCGACTTCATGCAGACCATGCCCGCCATGGTCTACCTGATCCCCGGCGTCATCTTCTTCGGCGTCGGTGTCGTCCCCGGGATCATCGCCACCATCATCTTCGCGCTGCCCCCGGGCGTCCGGATGACCGAGCTCGGCATCCGCCAGGTCGACGGCGAACTCGTCGAGGCGGCCGAGGCCTTCGGCACCACGTCGCGCAACACCCTGCTGCGGGTGCAGCTGCCGCTCGCACTGCCCACGATCATGGCGGGCATCAACCAGGTCATCATGCTGGGCCTGTCCATGGTGGTCATCGCCGGCATGGTCGGCGGCGGCGGCCTCGGCGGCTCCGTCTACCGGGCCATCGGCAACGTCGACGTGGGCCTCGGCTTCGAAGCCGGTGTCTCCATCGTCGTCCTGGCGATGTACCTGGACCGCATGACCAGCGCGCTGGGCCGCGAGGTCTCCCCGCTCGCCCGCCGCGCGCTCGCCAAGGCGCAGTCGGTGACCGGCGGACTCAAGGTGTGGAACTACCGCCCGCAGCCCGTCGTCGCCGTGGTCGGCATCGTCGTCCTCGCGCTCGTCGCCGGCGGCATGGGCATGTTCGGTTCCTCGGACACGGACGACACCGCGGGCTCCGACCCGAAGAACATCGGGGCCGGCAAGAAGATCAGCATGGGCTACATCCCGTGGGACGAAGGCATCGCCTCCACCTTCCTCTGGAAGGAGCTGCTGGAGCAGCGCGGCTTCGAGGTCGACGTCAAGCAGTACGAGGCCGGCGCGCTGTACACCGGCATGGCCGGCGGTCAGATCGACTTCGAGACCGATTCCTGGCTGCCGGTCACCCACGCGTCGTACTGGGCGAAGTACAAGGACCGCCTGGAGGACATGGGGTCCTGGTACGGGCCGACCTCGCTGGAGCTCGCCGTTCCCTCGTACGTGAAGGGCGTCGACTCCCTCGACGACCTGAAGGGCAAGGCGTCCGACTTCAAGGGCCGGATCGTCGGCATCGAGCCGAGCGCCGGTGAGACGGGCCTGCTCAAGGACAAGATCCTGCCGGGCTACGGCCTGGACAAGGAGTACAAGGTCGTCGACGGCTCCACCCCGGCGATGCTGGCCGAGCTGAAGCGCGCGTACGCCAAGAAGGAACCGATCGTCGTTCCTCTCTGGTCGCCGCACTGGGCGTACAACCAGTACGACCTCACCAAGCTCAAGGACCCCAAGAACCTCTGGGGCAAGGGCGACGGCATCCACACGCTGACCCGCAAGGGTTTCGCGGCCGACAACCCCGAGGTCGGCAACTGGCTCAAGAGCTTCGAGATGACCGAGGACCAGCTCACCAGTCTTGAGGCGCAGATCCAGAAGAGCGGCTCCGGCAAGGAGCAGGAAGCCGTCCGGACCTGGCTGAAGGCCAACCCGGGCGTCGCCGACAAGTGGACCCCGGTCAAGAAGGCGGCCACCTCCAAGGGCGCCGACGGCAAGGACGAGCGCGACCGTGCCGTCGAGATGGCCTGGTTCCCGTGGGAAGAGGACATCGCCGCCACGTACCTGTGGAAGGCCGTCCTGGAGGACCGCGGTTACAAGATCAACCTCAAGCAGTTCGAGGTCGGCCCGATGTACGCCGCCATGTCGCGCGGCCAGATCGACGTGCAGTTCGACGGCTGGCTGCCGTACACCCAGAAGAACTACTGGGACAAGTACGGCTCCGAGCTGACCGACATCGGTTCGTGGTACGGCCCGACCTCCATCGAGGTCGCGGTGCCCGACTACGTCAAGGACGTGAAGTCCCTGGCGGACCTGAAGGGCAAGGGCTCGCAGTTCAAGGGCCGGATCATCGGCATCGAACCGGGCACCGCCACGATGGAGAACCTCAAGAAGAACGTGCTGCCGGGCTACGGCCTGGACAAGGAGTACAAGGTCGTCGACGGCTCCACGCCGGCCATGCTGGCCGAGCTGAAGCGCGCGTACGCCAAGAAGGAGCCCATCGCCGTACTGCTGTGGACCCCGCACTGGGCGTACAGCGAGTACGGGATGACCAAGCTCCAGGACCCGAAGAAGGCGTTCGGTGACGGCGACCGGCTGCACACCATCGCCTCCAAGGAGTTCCCGCGGAACTACCCGCAGCTGACCAAGTGGTTCAAGGACTTCAAGCTGAGCGAGGACCAGCTCGCCGGCCTGGAGAACCAGATCCAGAAGCGCGGTGCGGGGCACGAGGACGAAGCCGTGAAGGCCTGGATGGAGAAGAATCCGGGCATCGTGGACAAGATGGCTCCTCAGCAGTAACAGCGGCAGCGGCCCCACCAGGGGCGACGGCACGGAAAGGGGTGGGCACCGCCGGTGGCGGTGCCCACCCCTTTCGGGCTGTCCTGACGGCTCTTTCCCCGCCGTCCTCGCGTAACGGTGTGCGTAAGGTGCTGGCAACCGGAAGGATGGCGAGTCGGGAGGGAGCCGGACATGGACGACAAGGAAACACTCCGGGTGGGCGCCGCGGTCCGCCGACAGCGCAGATCGCTGGGACTCACCCTGGCCGCGGTCGCCGCACGCAGCGGTCTGTCCGTGCCGTTTCTCAGCCAGATCGAGAACGAACGGGCCAGACCCAGCGCCCGTTCCCTGGACCGGGTCGCCGAAGCCCTGGAGACCACCACCGCACGTCTGCGCGCCGCCGCGGACTCGGCACGCGCGGTCGACGTCGTGCGCGGCGCGCAGGAGGACGGGGTGCGCAGGGTCGTGCGCGGCCGCCATCAGCTCAGCGCTCTCGAATTCTCCGGCGAGCTCGACCTCGGGCGCGAGTTCCAGCACCGCAACGACGAGGTGATGTACGTGGCGGAGGGCGCCGCCGAGGTGGAGGCCGAGGGACAGGCCTACCGGCTGGAGCGCGGCGACACGCTGTTCCTCTCGGGCGGGGTGCGCCACCGCTGGCGGGCCACGGTCCCCGGGACCCGGCTGCTGGTCGTCGCGGTCGCCGAGCACATCGACGCCACGTTCGACCCGCGCCGCTGAGTACCCGGCGCGCCGCACCTCACGCGGCTCGGGCCGTCACCGGTGCGGACGCCCGCGGCGCCGCGAGCAGCACCCCGCTCAGCAGCCCGCGCACCGTGCGCGCCCCGGCCACCGCCCAGGCCGCCACCAGCAGGACGTACAGGGCGACGGCCAGCCAGGTGAACGCCGCCAGACCGGTGTGCCGGGCCAGACCGGCGGCGCCCGTCACGCACGTACCGACGGGGAAGGTGAAGCCCCACCACGTCATGGCGAAGGTCATCCCGCCCCGCACCGCCCGCACCACCAGGGAGACGGCCAGCGCCAGCCACAGCAGCGCGAACCCCATCACCGGCACCCCGTACAGCACGGCGAACACCCCGAGCGCGGAGGCGTACGGTGCCTGGATCGCACCCGGCGCCACATCCGCCAGCGCATTGACAGCCGTCGTCGACTGGCCCAGCGGGCCGAGCACCAGGAACAGGGTGGGCGTCAGCACGAGCGGCAGCGGACCGCGGTGCACCAGCCGGGCGAAGATCAGCGGCAGCATCACCAGCGTCGCCAGCAGACTCAGCCCGAACATCGCGTAGCAGGCGAGCAGCAGTGCCTCCCGCCACTGCCCCTCGGGCAGCTCAGGCACCAGCAGCGGACCGAGTGCGGCCGACACCATGGGTGCCACCACCGGCAGCAGCCACACCGGGGACGCGGTGCCGGGCTCGGGCCGGTGGCGCACGATCATCAGATACGGAATCGCCACGGCCGCGGCCAGTCCGGTCAGCGTGCCCGCGGTGTACAGCAGCACATCCAGCACCAGGGCCGCCTGATGGCCGATGACGTCCCTGCCCACCACCATCCCGGAACCGCCGACGGCCAGGAGCGCCATCGAGAGGCAGCCGTAGAACGGCGCGACCGCCGGATCCAGGAGATGGGCACGGGCCTGGTCGCGATGGGCCGCCCAGTGTCCGGCACGGGCCGCGAGCACGGCGGCCAGCAGGATCGCGGAGAGTACCCAGACCAGCGCGCAGGCCGTCCGCAGCCCGGGGACGTGGACGGGCAGGGCGACGCCCGCACTCGCCACGATCGCGGTGCCCATGACGGTCGCGTACCAGTTGGGGCCGAAGTGCCGCAGGGCCGGCCGCCGGGCGGCGGCGGAGCGGGGAGGAGCGGTTCGGGTCTGCGGAAAGATGGCCATGCCACGATTCTCGGCGCCCGGATCCTCCCCCACCAGGGATCCCTGACCTATGAGGTCATAAGGTGGGTTTATGACCAGCGACGCACCCGCACTTCTGTCCCACCGCGTCCCCGATCTCGGTGCGCTTGAGCTGCTCCTCGCCGTCGCCCGGCACGGCAGCCTCGGGCGCGCCGCCCGGGACGTCGGCATCACCCAGCCCGCCGCCAGCAGCCGGATCCGCTCGATGGAACGGCAGCTCGGCCTCGCCCTGCTCGACCGCTCGCCCCGCGGCTCCCGCCTCACCGACGCGGGCGCGCTCGTCACCGACTGGGCGCGCCGGGTCGTCGAGGCCGCCGAGGCGTTCGACGCGGGCGCCCAGGCGCTGCGGGACCGCCGCGACTCCCGGCTGCGGGTCGCCGCCTCCATGACCATCGCGGAGTACCTGCTCCCGGGCTGGCTGATAGCCCTGCGCGGCGAACGGCCGGACACCGCGGTGTCGCTGCTCGCCGGCAACTCCGCGGTGGTCGCGCAACGACTGCTGACCGGCGAGGCGGACCTCGGCTTCGTCGAGGGGCTGTCCGTGCCGGAAGGGCTCGACGGCACGGTCATCGCGCACGACCGCCTGGTCGTCGTGGTCGCCCCGTCGCATGCCTGGGCCCGCCGGCGTACCCCGCTGACCCCGAAGGAACTGGCCGGGACCCCGTTGATCCTGCGCGAGCACGGCTCCGGCACCCGTCAGGTCCTGGACGCAGCCCTCGCCGTGCACGGGGGACTGGCCCAGCCGCTCCTGGAACTCTCCTCCACCACGGCGCTGAAGGGGGCGGCGGAGAGCGGCGCCGGGCCCTGCGTACTGAGCGAACTGGCCCTCGGCGAGGAGCTCTCGGCACGGCGCCTGGTCAAGGTGCCCATCGCCGGTGTCCGCCTGCGCCGCCAGCTCCGCGCCGTCTGGCCCGCGGGCCACCGCCCCACGGGCCCGGCCCGCGACCTGCTCGCCCTGACGCGTTCGGGCCCGTCCGGCGACTGAGGGCGGAGCCCCCGCGCTCGCCGCCCCGGCCGGCCGCTTCGCCGCGCACTCACCGGCCCCGACCCGCCGGGCAGGGCGTTCCGGGCGGCACGGGGCGCCGCCGCCGCGGACCGGCTGCGCCGCAGGTTCGCCGGGTGACCGGGTCCAGGGGGCGAAGACGTGCCTGCGGCGTCAGTGCCGCGCCACGTCCCGGGTGACCGGGTCCGGAGGTCGAAGACTGCCTGCGGCCTCAGTGCCGCGCCACGTAGTAGACGTTCAGGATGTCGCCCTCGACCCGCTGGGTGTCGATCCGGCCGAATCCGGCCTCGGCCAGCATCTTCCGGGCCCTCTGCTCGCCCCAGACCGTGCCCAGGCCCTCACCGCCCTCGCCCAGCGAGACGCTCATGCAGTAGAACACCGAGAACGTGTACAGCGCCGGGCCCAGCGGGTGGTCGATGTTCTCCTCCAGACGGCTCGACGCCGCGATGTCACCCATGAGGAACACGCCGTCCTGTGCCAGTGCGGCGGCGACGGCGGCCAGCGTGCGTGCTGGCCTGGCCAGGTCGTGGATGACGTCGAACGCCGTGATCAGGTCGTAGGAGCCGGAGATCTCGGAGCAGTCGCCGATGTCGAAGGCGGTGTTGCCCAGTCCCATCCCGGCTGCCTCGGCGCGGGCGGCGGCGATGCCCTCCTCGGACATGTCGAGCCCCTGGAAACTGCTCGCGGGGAAGGCCCGGGCCAGGACGTTGACCGCGTGGCCGTGGCCGGTACCGATGTCCAGCACGGCGATGCCCGCGCGCAGCCGCTCCGTGAGACCGGGCACGAGCGGCACGATCCCGTTCACCAGGGCCAGGTCGAAGACCTCCCCGGACTCCTCCGCCTGAAGGCTCTGGAACCGCGGATAAGCCGAGTACGGCAGCCCGCCCCCGGTACGGAACGCCTCCAGCACCTGCTGCTCGACCTCGCCCATCATGCCGAAGTCCTGCGCGATCCGGGCCAGGTTGTCCGGCCCGGCCGCCCGCGTCAGCGAAGCGGCATGCTCGGGCGGCAGCGCGTACGTGCTCTGCCCGGGCTCGTAGTCGACTATGCCCCCGACGACCATGGCGCCCAGCCACTCCCGTACGTAGCGCTCGTTCAGCCCGGCGGCCTCCGCGATCTCCGCACTCGTGGCGGGCGACATGCCGGCCATCGTGTCGAACAGACCGCTCTGGTGGCCCAGGCCCGCCATGAGACCCAGGCACGTGTCGTTCAGCACCTGGACCATGCGGCCCGCGAACGCCTCCTGCTTCACCGCATCCGGTGTGATGACGGACATCGTTCCTCCTCTCGCCATCGGGCCACGAGGGGGAGGCGGGGGAAGACGGCCGATCGCGCTCACGGCGAGCAGCCCGACGGGACGGCGACGGAATCTCTCCTGCCACGCTACGCCGCCGGGGTGCGGGCGGCCGCCCGGAACCGTGGCCGCCACCGCGGGACCACCGGCCGCGTCGAGCGCGTACCGGACCTCAGGCGGACGAGGCCGCCGCCACCAGCGCCCGCATCACCCGCACGTCGTCGCCCATCTCCGGATGCCACTGCACCCCGAGAACCCACCCCGGCCCCGGCCGCTCGACCGCCTCCACCGTGCCGTCCTGCGCATGCGCCGAAACCACCAGGCCCGCCCCGAGCCGGTCCACGGCCTGGTGGTGGTAAGTGGGTACGTCGCACGGGCCGGGCGCCACCGAGGCGTACAGCGTCCCCGCGACCGGCGTCACCCGGTGCGTGCCGAAAACCCCTGTCGCCCCGTCAGGGCCCGCGTGCCCGGCCAGATGCTGCGTCAGCGTGCCGCCGAGCGCCACGTTCAGCACCTGCATCCCGCGGCAGATCCCGAGCAGCGGTGTGCCGGACTCCAGCGCCGCCACCGTGAGCGCCGCCTCCCAGCCGTCCCGCTCCGGCGCGGGCGGCCCGGAACGCGGGTCGCGCTCCGCCCCGTACCGGGAGGGGTCCACATCCGGCCCGCCCGCCACCACCACCGCGTCGAGCCTGGCCACCACAGACGCGGCGAGCTCCGGCGAGTCCGGCGGCAGCAGCACGGCCACCCCGCCGGCCTCCCGGACCAGCCGGGCATAGCCGGCGGGCAGCAGTGCGGCCGGCAGGTCCCAGACGCCCCAGCGCGCCGAGGCCTCCAGATAGGTACTGATCCCGATCAGCGGACGGTTCATCGGATCCCTCACTTGTGCGGCACGCGGAACGAACCGGCACCGTATCCAAATCCCTTGCCCCGCCCGTAGATTTGGATCATCTGTCGGCCCGCGAGGAGAGGATCCACCCGTGTCCGACCGAACAGCCCCGCTCGCCGTCGAGGAACTCCGCCTCCTCGTCGAAAGCGGTGAGATGGACACCGTGGTCCTGGCCTTCCCCGACATGCAGGGACGTCTCCAGGGAAAACGCTTCGCAGCCGCCTTCTTCCTCGACGAGGTCGTCACGCACGGCACCGAGGGCTGCAACTACCTCCTGGCCGTCGACACCGACATGAACACGGTCGACGGATACGCCATGTCCTCGTGGGACCACGGCTACGGTGACTTCGCCATGCGCCCCGACCTCACCACGCTGCGCCGCGTGCCCTGGAACGAGGCCACCGCGATGGTCACCGCCGACCTCGCCTGGGCCGACGGGTCACCCGTCACCGCCGCGCCCCGCCAGATCCTGCGCCGCCAGCTGGAGCGCCTCGCGGAGCACGGCTACTCGGCGCACGTCGGCACCGAGCTCGAGTTCATCGTCTTCAAGGACACCTACGAACAGGCCTGGGACCGCGGCTACCGCGACCTGACCCCCGTCAACCAGTACAACGTCGACTACTCCGTCCTCGGCACCGGCCGGGTCGAGCCCCTCCTGCGCCGCATCCGCAACGAGATGGCGGGCGCGGGCCTCACCGTCGAGTCCGCCAAGGGGGAGTGCAACCCCGGGCAGCACGAGATCGTGTTCCGGTACGACGAGGCCCTCATCACCTGCGACCAGCACGCCGTCTACAAGACGGGCGCCAAGGAGATCGCCGCGCAGGAGGGCGTCGCGCTCACCTTCATGGCCAAGTTCAACGAGCGCGAGGGCAACTCCTGCCACATCCACCTCTCGCTCCGGTCCACCGGCGAACCAGGACGCAGCGTCATGGCGGACACCGGCGGCAGCATGTCGCCGGTGATGCGGCACTTCCTCGCCGGCCAGCTCGCGGCCCTGCGCGACTTCTCCCTCCTGTACGCGCCGAACATCAACTCCTACAAGCGCTTCCAGCCTGGCTCCTTCGCGCCGACCGCCGTCGCCTGGGGCCACGACAACCGCACCTGCGCACTCCGCGTCGTCGGTCACGGCCAGTCCCTGCGCCTGGAGAACCGCCTCCCCGGCGGCGACGTCAACCCGTACCTCGCCGTCGCGGGACTCGTCGCCGCGGGCCTGTACGGCATCGAGCACGCGCTCGAACTCCCCGAGCCGTGCGAGGGCAACGCCTACGCCGCCGCGTACGACCACGTCCCCACCACCTTGCGTGATGCCGCCGAGCTCTGGGAGCACAGCGAGATCGCCCGCGAGGCCTTCGGCGACGAAGTCGTGGCCCACTACCGCAACATGGCACGCGTCGAGCTCGATGCCTTCGACGCAGCGGTGACCGACTGGGAACTCCGACGCTCCTTCGAACGCCTGTGAGGGCCGCCTTGACCCATCAGCCGAACCCCGGCCCGGTCCGTGAGCCGGTCCGTGAGCACCGTGTCCTGAACCCGGCGACGGAGGAACTGCTCGTCACCGTCCCCGCGACCTCGGCGGCCGAGGTGGACGCAGCCGTCAGCCGTGCCGCCGCGGCCCAGCGGGTCTGGGCCGCGCTCGCCCCCGCCGACCGGGCCAGGCTGCTGCGCAGGTTCGCCGTCGTCGTCGACTCCCACATCGCGGAGCTGGCCCGGCTGGAGGTCCGCGAGGCCGGGCACACGATCGGGAACGCGCGCTGGGAGGCGGGCAACGTCCGCGATCTGCTCGACTTCGCCGCCGGGGGAGTGGAGCGGCTCAGCGGCCGGCAGATCCCCGTCCCCGGCGGGATCGACCTCACCCTGCTCGAACCCCTTGGTGTCATCGGGGTGATCGCCCCGTGGAACTTCCCCATGCCCATCGCCGCCTGGGGCACCGCCCCCGCCCTCGCCGCGGGCAACGCCGTCGTCCTCAAACCCGCCGAGACCACCCCGCTGACGGCCATCCGGCTCGCGGAACTCGCCCTGGAGGCAGGCCTTCCCGAGCACCTCTTCCAGGTGCTGCCCGGTGCGGGCGACGAGGCGGGCAACGCCCTCGTGGAGCACCCGGGCGTCGCCAAGATCGTCTTCACGGGCTCCACCCGCGTCGGCAAGCAGATCATGGCCAAGTGCGCCGAGCGCGTGAAGCGGATCACCCTGGAACTCGGCGGCAAGAGCCCCAACATCGTCTTCGCCGACGCCGACATCGAAGCCGCGGCGGCCGCCGCCCCGCTGTCCTTCCTGGACAACGCGGGCCAGGACTGCTGCGCCCGTACCCGGATCCTCGTCCAGCGTTCCGCGTACGACCGCTTCCTGGAGCTCCTCGCCCCGGCCCTCGCGGCGGTCGTCGTCGGTGACCCGGCCGACGAGAAGACCCAGATGGGCCCGCTCATCTCGCGGACACAGCTGGACCGGGTGCGCGGCTACGTCCCCGAGGGCGCCGCCTCCCTCCGCGGCGGCGCGCCCGATGGCCCCGGCTTCTGGTTCCCGCCGACCGTGCTCACCGATGTGCCCGCGGACGCGCCCGTCGCCACCGAGGAGGTCTTCGGGCCGGTCGCGGTCGTCCTGCCCTTCGAGGACGAGGACGACGCCGTCCGGCTCGCCAACGCCACCGACTACGGCCTCGCCGGCTCGCTCTGGACACGCGACGTCGGGCGCGCGCTGCGCGTCGCGCAGGCCGTCCGGGCGGGGAACCTCTCCGTCAACTCCCACTCCGCGGTCCGCTACTGGACCCCGTTCGGCGGGTTCAAACAGTCCGGCCTCGGCCGGGAACTGGGCCCGGACGCCCTCACCGCCTTCACCGAAACCAAGAACGTCTTCCTCAGCACGGAGGCCTGAACCGGTATGACCACGGACAACGAGAACATCTGCCGCCGCCTCGTCGGCCGCACCGCCGTCATCACCGGCGCCGGCAGCGGCATCGGCCTGGCCACCACCCACCGGCTCGCCTCCGAGGGGGCGCACGTCGTCTGCGGCGACATCGACGAGAACGCGGGCAAGGCGGCCGCCGAAGCGGTCGGCGGCACCTTCGTACGCGTGGACGTCACCGATCCCGAACAGGTCGAGGCCCTGTTCAAGGCGGCGTACGACACCTACGGGTCCGTCGACATTGCCTTCAACAACGCCGGTATCTCGCCGCCCGACGACGACTCCATCCTCACCACCGGGCTGGAGGCCTGGAAGCGCGTGCAGGACGTCAACCTCACGTCCGTCTACCTCTGCTGCAAGGCGGCCCTGCCCTACATGCGGCGCCAGGGCCGGGGTTCGATCATCAACACCGCCTCGTTCGTCGCCAGGATGGGGGCGGCGACCTCCCAGATCTCGTACACCGCCTCCAAGGGCGGCGTGCTGGCCATGTCGCGCGAACTGGGCGTCCAGTTCGCCCGCGAGGGGATCCGGGTCAACGCACTGTGCCCGGGACCGGTGAACACCCCGTTGCTCCGGGAACTCTTCGCCAAGGACCCGGAGCGCGCGGCCCGCCGGCTCGTGCACATTCCGCTCGGCCGGTTCGCCGAGGCGACCGAGATCGCGGCCGCGGTCGCGTTCCTGGCGAGCGACGACTCCTCGTTCGTCAACGCCACCGACTTCCTCGTCGACGGCGGGATCTCCGGCGCCTACGTCACACCCCTGTAGGGACCGGCCATCGGCCGCGGAACCTGGAGTGGAGCGATGAGCAACGCGACACCGCCCGGCTGGTACCCGGACACGGCCGCACCCGGCAACGAGCGGTGGTGGGACGGCGCGACATGGACGGCCCACACCCGTCCCGGTGCCACCGCGCCCTCCCCGGCCGTGCCCGGCCGGGGAGGGGGGAGCGGCGCCAGGACCGTCGCACTCGTGGCGGCCGGCGTGGTGGTCGTCGCCGTGGCCGTGACGGGAGCGGTGCTGTTCGGCAGGGACGACGCCGCCGCACCCACCGCGACCCCGTCGGGCAGTTCCGCGCCGAAGGCCGCGGACACCGCCACCGACGCGGTACCCGGAGACGAGAGCCCGTCGCCGGACGGCTCACCGGCCGGCGAGGATCCCACGGTGCTCGTCGACCAGCTCAACGGCATCACCCTGCCGATTCCAGACGGCTGGGAGCGGCCCGAAAGGAACGTCGGGCAACTGCTCACGATGCGCACCACCGGCTCGTACGACTGCCCCGGGGATCCTCCTCGTTCTGCTACCACGGCACGGTGACCACCCGTACCCCGGGCGGCACCGACGCCACCACGCCCGAGGCGCTAGCCAAGGAGGACATCGGCGCCGCCGCGGACCGGGCGTACGAGGAGGACATCGTCGGCGCCCGGATCCACGGCGGCATCGTCTCCCACCGGCAGATCGCCGCCGGCCCGGTCAGCGTGGCCGGACGTACCGGATACCAGGTGCGCCGGCAGGTCGTCACAGCCGAGGGGCCGGGCGGCCATGTGCAGTCGCTCGTCTTCCCCTCGGCCGTGGGCAGCGAGTCGCCCGTCGTCGTCCGCTACGCCTTCGACGCGGGCCCCGACGGGCCGCCGCTCGCCCTCATGGACACCCTCACCCAGGGCATCCGGCCGATCGGCGACAGCGAGACCGGCGGGGGCGTCGGCAGCTCCGTCGCCCCCTGAGCGGTTGTCGGCTCAGAGGAAGGTACGGCCCTCGCCCCGGTACGTCGGTACGGTCGCCGTCACCCGGTCGCCCTCGATCAGCTGAAGTTCGTCGAACCGCTCGCACAGCTCACCGGCCTTCGCGTGCCGGAACCACACCTTGTCGCCGATCAGCAGATCGTCGGCCGGGGCGCCGAGCAGCGGGGTCTGCACCTCGCCGGGGCCCTCCTGCGGGTCGTAACGCAGACCCTCCGGCAGGTACGGGACCGGCAGCCGGTCCGCCCCGGCGGCCCCGGACGCCGGGTAGCCGCCACCGAGCACCGTCACCACGCCCACTCCGGGCCGGCGCACCACGGGCTGGGCGAACAGGGCCGCCGGACGCGCCGTGAACGAGGTGTAGTTGTCGAAGAGACGCGGCACGTAGAGCCCGGAACCGGCCGCGATCTCGGTGACCGCCGGCTCCGCCGCGGTGTGCTGCACGCTCCCGGTGCCGCCGCCGTTGACGAACTCCAGGTCCGGCGCGACGGCCCTTACCGCCCGCACCACCTCGGCCCGCCGTACCGCCAGTTCCCGGCGGGCCGAGGCCTGCATCAGCCGGATCGCCCGGGAGCGCAGCGGCCGCCCGGCGAGTGAGTCGCCCACCCCGGCGATGTGCCCCTCGTACGCCATCAGCCCCACCAGCCGGAAGCCGGGCCTGCGGGTGACGGACCTGGCCAGCTCCGCCAGCTGGGCGGGGGAGCGCAACGGCGAGCGCAGGGCCCCGATCCTGACCCGGCCGCCGAGCATCCGCAGCGAGGTGTCCAGCTCCAGACAGACCCGGATCTCCTCCGTGCCCCCGGCCCGCGCCGCGTCGATGAGCTCCAGCTGTGCGTGGTCGTCCACCATCACGGTCACGGCGGCGGCCAGCTTCGGGTCCGCGGCCAGCTCCGCGAAGGCCGAGCGGTCGGCCGACGGGTAGGCCAGCAGGACGTCCTCGAAGCCGGCCCGCGCCAGCCACAGCGACTCCGCGAGCGTGAACGACATGATTCCGGCGAATCCGGGACGGGCCAGCACCCGTTCCAGCAGGGCGCGGCAGCGAACCGATTTGCTCGCCACCCGGATGGGCTTCCCGCCCGCACGCCGGACGAGGTCGTCGGCGTTGGCGTCGAACGCCTCAAGATCGACGACGGCGATCGGGGCGTCGAGATGGGCGGTGGCCCGGTTGTAGCGGGTCCGGTCAGCGGCACGGGCAGTCATGGCCGCAGCTTGCCAGACAGCTGTACCGCTGGGTAGGGGGACGATCTGCGCAGATCGTCTGTGCGCGCGGCGGCCCGCTCCCACCACGGCCTTCCCACCCCGTAGAGTGACGGGCACGCGGCGAGCAACGGGCCTGCCTGTGCAGCCGATCCGCGTGCGGTACGGAACGGACCAGGGGGGCGGATGAGTACCGAGGCGCAGCGCGCTCCCGTCCCGCCACGCCCGAGCACCCCGCCACCGGTCGCCGCGACGCCTGCCGACCGGCCCGTGAACGCCACTCCGCCGCCCCGCCCCGAAACCCCGCTGCCGACGACGGCTCCGGCAGCGGACGGCCAGGAGACCGGGGCCACGGCGACCGGGGGGATCGGTGAGGCCGGTGCGACCGGCCCAGCAGCGGACGGTGCCGGAACCGGTCCGGTGGGGGCGCGGCACATGCCGGGCGGTGTCGCCCGGGCCTCGGCCACCGCGGTGAAGGGCATGAGGTTCTCGGATCTCCCCAAGGCGCAGGCGCATACGCAGGAGCAGCCCCAGACGCCGGTGCAGGAGCAGACACAGCAGGTACAGGCGCAGGACTCGCCCCCGGCTTCGGTTCCGGTTCCGAGTCCGATCCCCGACCCGGACCCTGTTCCGCCCCGTTGCACGACGACCACCACCCGTCGCCCCGCCGACCCGACGCCGGAACAGCCGCCGGCCCCGCCGCGGCCCTCGCCCGCACCCCCGGCAACGGCCCCGACCGGGACCTCTTCCCAGCCCCAGGCCCCGTCCGCACCCCGTCCCCAGGCCCCAGTCCCCGCCGTGCCCCCTCTCGCATCCCCGGCCGCGCCGCCCCCCGTGGAGACGACCGCCCGGCTCCGCCCGGTGCCTCCGGCCCCGCGTGCCGAGGCGCCGGCGTCCCCGGTGGCTCCGGCCTTCCCGCCGAGGCGGCCCGCCACGCCCCCGGCGGCGACCAGGCGGCGGCCCGTGGGCGCCGTGGAGCTCGGCGGCCCGCCGGTCCGGCCAGGGGCAGCAACCCCGTACGCCTACCGGCCTCCGCACGCCCACCCCCCGGCCGAGACGCCGGCCGAGACCACCACCCGGCTCCGCCCCGTGCGGATCCGGCACCCGTTCAGGACCGCGGCGGCCGCGGTCTGTGTCGTGCTCGGGCTCGGGCTGATCGGCGGGGCCGTCACCGGCAGCTGGCTCATCAGCGACTCCTCGGCAGATCCCGCCGCCATCAGTACCTACGCCGCGGGCCGAGACTCCTGGCACAGCATCCCGGTGGACACGCTCTTCCCCCGGATGCTCAAGGGCGACGGCGCCGGGCCCGGCGGCGCCGACCGGGTCTGGACCAGGATCGCCGTGGCCCCGGACAGCGGCTGCACGGGCGCGCTCGACCCCCTGCTGCTCAAGACCCTCCGGCCGGTCGGCTGCGCCCGCCTGCTCCGCGCCACGTACACCGACGCGACGAGCAGCAGCGTCACCACGGTCGGGCTGGTCTTCACCGAGGCCGACACCGAGGCCATGCGGGCACTGGACAACCGCTTCAGCACCGAACACCTCGACGCGCGGACGGACCTGATGCCTCGTACGTACGCCGTGAAGGACAGCCCCGCCGCCGGGTTCGGCGACCGGCAGCGGGCCAGCTGGACCGTGCACGTGCTGACCGAGGTGCCCGTCGTCGTGTTCGCCGTCTCCGGGTTCGCCGACGGGCGCGAGGTCACCGACCCGCAGCCGGCCGGGAAGGCCGTCGCGGCGAACGCGACGACCACGGCCGGCCAGGCCGGACTCGGGCACGAGGCCAAGGGCGTTGCCGACCGGGTCGAACGCGGACTGCGCAGAACCGTCGCCGACCTCACGGAGAAGCCCGAATGACCCGCCACGTCCGCCCCCGCAGACTCCTCGGCGTGGTCAGCGCCGCCACCGCGTTCGCCCTGCTGCCCGCGTTCCCGGCCGGGGCGGACACGATCCGGGAACGGCAGTGGGGCCTGGACGCCCTCCACACGGACCGGGCCTGGCAGACCACCCGCGGCAAGGGGATCACCGTCGCCGTCGTCGACACCGGGGTCGACGGCAGCCTGCCCGACCTGGCGGGCCAGGTGCTCCCGGGAAAGGACATGATCGGATTCGGCGCGGGAAGCGGCGACCGCTCGTGGGCCAGGCACGGCACCGCGATGGCCGGGATCATCGCCGGCCGGGGCCACGGCAGCGGTCGCGAGGAGGGGGTCATCGGCATCGCGCCCGAGGCGAAGATCCTCCCCGTCCGGGTCATCCTCGAAGCGAGCGACCCCGCCCGCGCCAAGGCGCGGAAGTCCCGGGGCACCGCCCTCGCCGACGGAATCCGCTGGGCCGCCGACCACGGCGCCGACGTCATCAACCTCTCCCTCGGTGACGACAGCGAGTCCGCGCACCCCGAATCCGGTGAGGACGCCGCCATCCAGTACGCGCTGAAGAAGGGCGCGGTCGTCGTCGCCTCGTCCGGCAACGGGGGCGAGAAGGGCGACCACATCTCCTACCCCGCCGCCTACCCGGGCGTGATAGCGGTCGCCGCGGTCGACCGGTACGGCACCCACGCCTCGTTCTCCACCCGCCGCTGGTATGCCACCGTGAGCGCACCCGGGGACGACATCGTCGTCCCCGCGCCCGACCGCAAGTACTACGTGGAGTGGGGCACCTCCGCGGCGGCGGCGTTCGTCTCCGGCGCGGTCGCGCTGGTCCGTGCCGCCCACCCGGGCCTCTCGCCCGCCCAGGTCAAGAAGCTCCTGACGGACACCGCCCGCAACTCCCCGCCGACCGGCCGCGACGACGCCCGGGGCTACGGCATCGTCGACCCGGCCGCCGCCATCAAGGCCGGGGCCGCACTGCGCCCCGCCGGGCTGCGCACCGACACCGCCGCGGCCGGCTACCGCAAGCAGTACTTCGGGTCCGGGCCCACCCCGCCCCGCGCGGACGACGGTCCCGCAGGCTGGCTGGCCCCGGCGGCGGGTGGCCTCGGTGCGGTCATGCTGGCCCTGGCCGTCGTCCTGTGGCGCGGCAGGGGCGGCCGCCGGCCCGCCCTTCGTCGCTGATCAGTCCTCACCCCGCCGTACCGGCCCGCACCACTCCGACGGCCGCCTTCGCCACCGACTCGACGAGCGCGATGCCCGTCTCCTTGGTCCGCTGACCGCCGGACAGCACGGCCACCAGATAGCTCCGTCCGTCCGCCGTCACCTGTCCGATGCTGTTGATGTTCCACAGCCCGGTCGCGGTACGCGGCATCCAGCCGTTCTTGAGCGCCCACTCGCTGCCCGCCGCCGACACGCCCCACTGCTGGTCGGCCTCGACCTGTGCCATCAGTTCCCGCAGGGAGGTCCGCGACTCCTCGCTCAGTTCCGCGTCGGCGTCCGTGCCGAACACCGCCTCCAGCAGCGTCAGCTGATCGGCCGCCGTGGTCCGGGTCAGCCCCCAGGCCTTCGCCGCCGTCGTCGCGGTGAGACCGAACCGCTCGTTGGCGGCGTCGAGACCGGCCGCCCCGCCCACCGCCGCCAGCAGCACGGTGGCGGCGTCGTTGTCGCTCCGCTCGATCATCGCGACCGCGCGGGCGTGTTCGCCCGCGGTCAGTTCACGCTTCTCGTCCTGGGCCCGGAGCAGCAGCGCCGCGAGAATGTCGACCTTGACGATGCTCGCGGTGTCGTACGCGGCGTCCGCGCCCCCGTACACCGCACGCGTCCCGCTGCCGCTGTCCAGCACGGCCACCGAAACGGATGGCGTACCGGAAGCGGCCAGCAGCGGTTCGACGGCCGCAGCCAGTTCCGCGTCCAGATCCACCACCGGCTCCTCGCTCGTCGCCGCGACCGGAGCGGTCGCGGCCGGTGAGACGGACGATACGGAGGCCGCGGCGGCGGGCGCGTGATCGGGCGACCTGCCGGTCAGGTACGCGCCCCCGGCGGCCGAGCCGGCCAGCACGACCGCGGCCGCCACGGAGGCGGACAGGGCGGATCTGCGGATTCTGTGTCGGGGCATGGTCCGGACGCTAGGAACCGCAGCTGAGAGGAGGCTGAGCCCGACCTGTCGGCAGGATGAGAATGCCCAGGTACTACGCTCGCCCTGTGGCGCAGAAGAACATTCCGGACCCCGGATACTCCGACGACGACGGCACGGCCGACCCCGCCCTGACCGCGGCACTCGCTGCCTGGGCCGAGGACCGCAAGGCCGTCGGCCCGGTGCTCGAAGCCCTCAAGGGGGCTCGTCTCCTCGTTCCCGTGGTGGCCGTACTCGGCGAGGTGGAGGAGGACGAGAACGGGCTTCGCCGGGAGAAGACCAGTGACATGGCGGTCCCCACCCTCCAGGCCGGCGACCGCCGCGCCCTGCCCGCCTTCACCTCCACCGCCGCACTGGCCCGCTGGGACCCGCAGGCCCGCCCCGTCGCCGTACCCCTGCACCAGGCCCTCCAGGCCGCGGTCCACGAGAAGGCCGACACGGTGGTGCTCGACCTCGCCGGACCGGTGGCCTTCGAGCTGACCGGTTCCGCCCTGCTCGCCCTCGCCGAGGGCCGTACCAGCGCCGACCCGCTGGACGACCCGGCTGTCACCGCGGCGGTACGTGACGCGGTCGCCGCCGAGCCCGCGGTGCTCCGCGCGCACCTCGGGCCGGGCCGTGCCGACGGCACCCTCGCGCTGGTGCTGGAGGAAGGCGCCGACCCCGCCGAGGCGGCCGGCCGCGTCGCGCAGGCGCTGGCGGCCAACGAGGTGCTGCGCGCACGGCTGGTCCGTGGCCTGGACCTCGCGCTGCTCCCGGCCGACGCGCACACGCTCGGTGAGGCCCTGTTCACGCGCTGATCACCCGGTCGACTCAACGCGCACAAAGCGGTCGCGGACAGGAGAATTGCGAAGGAATCGGATGACCGTCGATCTTCGCGAGGTGGTTGTATGCAGACGCGGACAGCAGCGTCCGAGTTCCTCGGCACACTGCTGCTGGTCTTCTTCGGCGTCGGATCGGCGGTGCTCGGAGCCGAGTACATCGGGACCGTCGGCATCGCCCTGTCCTTCGGCTTCGTACTGCTCGCCCTCGCCTACGCGCTGGGCCCGATATCCGGCTGCCATCTCAATCCCGCGGTGACGCTGGGAATGCTGACCGCCCGGCGGATCGACGTGCGGACGGCGGTGACGTACTGGATCGTCCAGCTCCTCGGCGGCATCGCCGGTGCGGCCCTGCTGTTCCTGCTCGCCAAACAGGTGCCGGGACTGAAGACGAGCGGAAAGTTCGGCAGCAACGGCTACGGCGACCGCTCGGACGTGCACCTCAGCCTCGGCGGGGCCTTCCTCGCCGAGGTGATGCTCACGTTCCTCCTGGTCTTCGTCGTGCTCGCGGTGACCCACAAGGTCGCGGTCATCGGTTTCGACGGTCTGCCCATCGGCATCTCGCTCGCGGTGATCCACCTGGTCGGCATTCCGCTCACCGGCACCTCGGTCAACCCGGCGCGCAGTCTGGGCCCGGCGCTGTTCGCGGGCGGTGCGGCGCTGTCCCAGCTCTGGCTGTTCCTGGTGGCGCCTCTGATCGGCGGGGTGATCGCGGCACTCGCGCACCGGCTGACCCACCCCCTCCCCGGCCGGCCGGCACAGTCCGCCGAGGTCTGATCCGGCCACCTGCGCCGTGAGCCCCCTGCCGGGTCGGGCAGGGGGCTCACGGGTGGGAAGGACTGGGAGGGGCGGGCGGACTCAGCCGAAGACCGGGCCGGTGTACTTCTCGCCCGGGCCGTGGCCCGGCTCGTCCGGTACGAGCGAGGCCTCGCGGAACGCCAGCTGCAGGGACTTCAGGCCGTCGCGCAGCGGAGCCGCGTGGAAGGAGCTGATCTCCGTGGTGCTCGCGTCCAGCAGGCCGGCCAGGGCGTGGACCAGCTTGCGGGCCTCGTCGAGGTCCTTGTGCTCGTCGCCGTCCTCGGTCAGGCCGAGCTTCACGGCTGCGGCACTCATCAGATTGACAGCGACCGTCACGATCACCTCGACCGCGGGCACCTCCGCGATGTCGCGGGCCATTTCGTCGAAGCCGGGGGAATCACTGGTGGGGGTCGCGTCACTCATGCGCCATACGATAGGCCCACGGCAGCGCGGTCCCTTCGCCGGGAGCCGTGCCCCGGCCCCCGGCGGCCGCGGTCCGGGCGTGAGGTTCGCACCACCCCGGGGGAGCTGCTAACCTTGTGTAACGACCGGCTGGGCATCTATGTGCCCGGCCCACAAGTGGAGGCTCCGATCTCCCACCTGGCCGTCCTCAGGACGGCGGGTCACCGGTCAGGTGGCGCCCATCGTTCCGTACGGACGATGGAGCCGCCCGATGCGCCCCGCGGTTGACCGCGGCGGTGTTCCGGTTGTTCAGGAGCCCCGCCTGTGTCCCGGCGGGGCATTTTTCATGGTCCTGACCGGTTGGTCTGTTGAAACAGACGTTACGTGGCTGTCTGCCAGGCGGCCGCGTGGTGCTACCGAGGAGGATCCATCAGCGCCGAGCCCCGCATCAACGACCGGATTCGCGTGCCCGAGGTGCGACTTGTCGGTCCCAGCGGCGAGCAGGTCGGGATTGTTCCGCTTGCCAAGGCCCTGGAACTCGCACAGGAGTACGACCTCGACCTGGTCGAGGTGGCGGCTACCGCCCGTCCGCCCGTGTGCAAGCTCATGGACTACGGGAAGTTCAAGTACGAGTCGGCCATGAAGGCCCGTGAGGCGCGCAAGAACCAGGCGCACACGGTCATCAAGGAGATGAAGCTCCGGCCGAAGATCGACCCGCACGACTATGACACCAAGAAGGGTCACGTCGTCCGGTTCCTCAAGCAGGGCGACAAGGTCAAGATCACGATCATGTTCCGTGGTCGCGAGCAGTCCCGCCCCGAGCTGGGCTTCCGACTGCTCCAGCGTCTCGCTTCGGACGTGGAGGAACTCGGCTTCATCGAGTCCAACCCGAAGCAGGACGGCCGGAACATGATCATGGTTCTTGGCCCGCACAAGAAGAAGACCGAAGCCATGGCCGAGGCCCGCGAGGCCCAGGCCGCCCGCAAGGCGGAGCGTCAGGGTTACACCCACGACGACGCCGAGTCCGCGGACGAGGCTGCCGAGGCTCCGGCCGAGGCGACCTCCGAGGCTCCGGCCGAGACACCCTCCGAGGCGTGACCTCCGGGGGCTGCCATCCAGGCGCCCCCGGGTCCCCCCGGAGTCCCACCAAGATCTGACGCCCCTGCAGTCCGGTGCTCGCACCGAGAGGGGCGCCACTGACGAGGAGAGAACGGCGCGATGCCGAAGAACAAGACGCACAGCGGTGCCAGCAAGCGCTTCAAGATCACCGGCTCCGGCAAGGTGCTCCGCGAGAGGGCCGGCAAGCGCCACCTGCTCGAGCACAAGTCGTCCAAGAAGACCCGCTCGCTGACCGGCACGGTCGTCGTGGCTCCGGCCGACGCCAAGAAGATCAAGAAGCTTCTCGGCAAGTGAGGCCGTCGTCCCCGGTGACACCGGGGACGCGCCCTCGATCCGACCGGGACCAATTCGTTTCCGGGCCGTGTGAGTACGACCACGGCCCCGCTACAAGGAGTTAACAAGTGGCACGCGTCAAGCGGGCAGTCAACGCCCACAAGAAGCGCCGGGCAATTCTCGAGGCCGCCAGCGGTTACCGCGGTCAGCGCTCGCGCCTGTACCGCAAGGCCAAGGAGCAGGTCACCCACTCCCTGGTCTACAACTACAACGACCGCAAGAAGCGCAAGGGCGACTTCCGTCGGCTGTGGATCCAGCGCATCAACGCTGCGGCCCGCCAGAACGGCATGACGTACAACCGCCTCATCCAGGGTCTGAACGCCGCCAACATCGAGGTGGACCGCAAGATCCTGGCCGAGCTCGCGGTCAACGACGCCAACGCGTTCGCCGCCCTCGTCGAGGTTGCCCAGAAGGCCCTCCCGAGCGACGTCAACGCCCCGAAGGCTGCCTGATCCAGGCCGCACTTCTTGGCTTTTGAGCCGGACCCGCAGGCGCTCGTCGTCTGCGGGTCCGGTGCGTTGCACGCCCAGGGCCTGTCCGGCCCAGCACCTTCGTACGCAGAGAGGCTCGCCGCCGACATGGGCACCCCCGAACTGATCTCCCCGCGTTCGCCACGGGTCGCCGCCGCCCGGCGGCTGGCCCGGCGCAACTTCCGCGGCAAGGAGCGCAGGTTCATCGCCGAGGGGCCGCAGGCCGTGCGCGAGGCCGCGGACCACCGCGGCAGCGACGGCGAGCCGACCCTCATCGAGCTGTTCGCCACCGTCGAGGCCGCCGAGCGGTACGAAGCCATCGTCGACGCCGCCCTCGACGCGGGCGCCCGGGTGCACCTGGCCGACAGCGAGGTCCTGGCCGACGTGTCGCAGACCGTCACCCCGCAGGGGCTCATCGGCGTCTGCCGCTTCCTCGACTCGCCCTTCGAGTCGATCCTCGCCGCGCGGCCGAAGCTCGTCGCCGTCCTCGCGAACGTCCGCGACCCCGGGAACGCCGGTACGGTGCTGCGCTGCGCGGACGCCGCGGGCGCCGACGCGGTCGTCCTCACGGACGCCTCCGTGGACCTGTACAACCCCAAGTCGGTGCGCGCCTCCGTCGGCTCGCTCTTCCATCTGCCGGTCGCCGTCGGCGTGCCCGTCGAGCAGGCCGTGCGGGGGCTGCGGGACGCGGGTGTACGGATCCTCGCCGCCGACGGCGCGGGCGAGGACGACCTCGACGACGAGCTCGACGCCGGCACCATGGGCGGACCCACCGCCTGGGTCTTCGGCAACGAGGCCTGGGGCCTGCCCGAGGAGACCCGGGCGCTGGCCGACGCCGTCGTACGGGTGCCGATCCACGGCAAGGCGGAGAGCCTCAACCTGGCCACCGCGGCCGCCGTCTGCCTGTACGCCTCCGCGCGCGCCCAGCGGCCCCGCCCCGCCGCCGGCTGAACCACCCGCGCCGTCGCCTTCCGGCCCGGCGCCCCCGCAGGGTGTCGCTCCGTCACCGACGACTAGTAGGGTGACGAACTCGGGGGCCCACTGCACCGGTTCGAGAGGTGGGGTACGGGAATATGGCTGTCGGCATGAGCGGACCGCGGGCGACACACGCGGCCGTCGTGCGCCCCGCCGAGGACCCGGACGGCGTCACCGTCGGCGGCAGCGGGTCCGGGGGCCAGGGACTGGATCCGGACGACCTCCCCGACGGGCTCGTCGTCGCGGACGAGACCGGCCGGGTCATCTGCTTCAACTCCGCCGCCGCGCGGATCACCGCAGTGCCCAGGGCCGCCGCGCTCGGCCGCCCGCTGGAACTCGCACTGCCGCTGGAGGACCTCAAGGGCCGCCGCTGGTGGGAGCTGACCGACCCCTACGGTGGCCTCGCCACCCGCGTCGGCCAGCCCGAACGCAACCTCCTGCTGCCCGGCGGCCGCGAGGTCCTCGTCTCCGCCCGCTACGTACGCGAGAGCCCGACCGGCCCCGTCCGCCGGCTGGTGGTCAGCCTGCGCGGCACCGAGGCCCGCCGCCGTACCGAGCGCAGCCACGCCGAACTCATCGCGACCGTCGCCCACGAGCTGCGCTCGCCGCTCACGTCCGTGAAGGGCTTCACCGCCACGCTGCTGGCCAAGTGGGAGCGGTTCACCGATGACCAGAAGCGGCTGATGCTGGAGACCGTCTACGCCGACGCCAACCGGGTCACCCGCCTGATCACCGAGCTCCTGGACATCTCCCGGATCGACTCGGGGCGTCTGGAGCTGCGCAGGCAGCCCGTGGACCTCTCCGCCGCCGTGGAACGCCACATCCAGGCACTCACCGCCGCAGGCCAGGACCCCGGCCGCTTCCTCGTCCGCACCTGCCAGCCGCTGCCCACCGTGTGGGCGGACCCGGACAAGGTCGACCAGGTGCTCGGCAACCTGCTGGAAAATGCGGTGCGCCACGGCGAGGGAACCGTCACCATCGAGGTGGCAGCCGCACCGGCGAAGAGCGACGAGAAGGGAACGGCGGTCACCGTGAGCGACGAAGGCCCCGGCATCCCCGAGGAGTCGATGGGCCGTGTCTTCACCCGCTTCTGGCGGGGAAGCAAGCGCGGCGGCACCGGCCTGGGCCTCTACATCGTCAAGGGCATCGTCGAGGCGCACGGCGGCACGATCACGGTCGGCCGCGGCCCCGGGGGCGGCGCCGAGTTCCGATTTATTCTGCCCGTGAGCACGCCGGCCTACATGAAGTAGAAGAGGCCTGAGCGGACCACGGGCGGCCCACACATCCTGTGGCCCTTAGACTCGACCTTTGGCACCTTTGCGTCCTCCGGCCGTCGAGCGCGGCCACGGGGGTCCGGGGGTATCCCCCGGTAAGAGCAGTACCAGCCAATCGGAAGTACGGGAAGAGATGTCGGCACCGAACAAGTCGTACGACCCAGTCGAGGTCGAGGCACTGAAACCGGAAGAGATCGAGCGGATCCGGGACGAGGCGTTCGCCGCCTTCGCCGCCGCCGGCGACCTCGAAGCGCTCGCCCAGGCGAAGACCGCGCACACCGGTGGTACCTCGCCCCTGTCACTCGCCAACCGCGAGATCGGCGCACTGCCGCCGCAGGCGAAGGCCGAGGCCGGCAAGCGCGTGGGCCAGGCCCGCGCCGCCGTGGGCAGGGCCCTCGCGGCCCGCCAGACGGAACTGGAGGCCGAGCGCGACGCCCGGGTCCTGGTCGAGGAGGCGGTGGACGTCACGCTGCCGTACGACCGCACCCCGGCCGGTGCGCGCCACCCGCTGACGACCATCATGGAGCGCGTCGCCGACGTCTTCGTGGCCATGGGCTACGAGGTCGCCGAGGGCCCCGAGGCCGAGGCCGAGTGGTTCAACTTCGACGCCCTGAACTTCGTGCCCGACCACCCGGCCCGGCAGATGCAGGACACCTTCTTCGTCGAGGGCGCCGACGGCGCGAAGAACGACGAGTCCGGTGTCGTCCTGCGCACGCACACCTCGCCGGTCCAGGCCCGCACCCTGCTCGACCGCGAGCCCCCGGTCTACGTCGTCTGCCCCGGCCGGGTCTACCGGACCGACGAGCTCGACGCCACGCACACCCCGGTCTTCCACCAGATCGAGCTGCTCGCCGTCGACGAGGGCCTCACCATGGCCGACCTGAAGGGCACCCTCGACCACATGGTCCAGGCGCTCTTCGGCCCGGACATGAAGACCCGGCTCCGGCCGAACTTCTTCCCGTTCACCGAGCCGTCCGCCGAGATGGACATGGTCTGCTACGTCTGCCGCGGCGAGTCCGTCGGCAACCCGGACCGCCCCTGCCGCACCTGCGGCAGCGAGGGCTGGATCGAGCTCGGCGGCTGCGGCATGGTCAACCCCAAGGTGCTCATCGCCTGCGGCGTCGACCCCCAGAAGTACAGCGGATTCGCCTTCGGGTTCGGCATCGAGCGGATGCTGATGTTCCGCCACAACGTAGAAGACATGCGAGACATGGTCGAAGGCGACGTCCGGTTCACCCGGCCCTTCGGGATGGAGATCTGATGCGCGTCCCGCTTTCCTGGCTGCGGGAGTACGTCGACCTGCCGCCCACCGAGACCGGCCGTGACGTACAGGCCAAGCTCGTCGCCGTCGGCCTCGAGGTCGAGACCGTCGAGCAGATCGGCGCCGGTCTCAAGGGCCCGCTGGTCGTCGGCAAGGTGCTGACCATCGAGGAGCTGGAGGGCTTCAAGAAGCCCATCCGCTTCTGCACGGTGGACGTCGGCTCCGCCAACGGCACCGGCGAGCCGCAGGAGATCGTCTGCGGCGCCCGCAACTTCGCCGTCGGCGACAAGGTCGTCGTGGTCCTGCCCGGCGCCGTGCTGCCCGGTGACTTCGCGATCGCCGCGCGCAAGACGTACGGCAGGACCTCGCACGGCATGATCTGCTCCACCGACGAGCTCGGCATGGGCGACGACGGCACGCACGGCATCATCGTGCTGCCGCCGGAGCACGAGGCCGGCACCGACGCGATCGAGCTGCTCCAGCTCGTCGACGAGGTCCTCGACATCGCCGTCACGCCCGACCGCGGCTACTGCCTGTCGATGCGCGGCGTCGCCCGCGAGACCGCCATCGCCTACGGCCTGCCGCTGCGCGACCCGGCCCTCCTGGACGTGCCCGCGCCGAACGCGTACGGCTACCCGGTCAAGGTCTCGGACCCGATCGGCTGCGACCGCTTCACCGCGCGCACCGTCGTCGGCCTGCAGCCCGAGGCCCGGTCCCCGATCTGGATGCAGCGCCGGCTCCAGAAGGCCGGCATGCGGCCGATCTCGCTCGCCGTCGACGTCACCAACTACGTGATGCTCGAACTCGGGCAGCCGCTGCACGCCTACGACGGGACCCGGATCGACGGTCCGATCGGGGTGCGCCGTGCCGAGCAGGGCGAGAAGCTCACCACGCTCGACGGCACGGTCCGTGTCCTGGACGCGGCCGACCTCGTCATCACCGACAACCGCGGTCCGATCGGCCTGGCGGGTGTCATGGGTGGTGCCAACACCGAGATCGCCGATGCCTCCGAGGACGCGCGCACCACCGAGGTCGTCATCGAGGCCGCGCACTTCGACGCGATCTCGATCGCCCGCACCGCGCGCCGCCACAAGCTGGCCTCCGAGGCGTCCAAGCGCTTCGAGCGCGGGGTCGACCCGCAGGCCGCGGCGGCAGCCGCGCAGCGCACCGTCGACCTGCTCGTGCTGCTCGCCGGTGGCACCGCTGAGGCGGGCGTCACCGAGGTCACCGCCCCGTCCGGCCCCCGCACCATCACGATGGCGGCCGACCACCCCGACAAGGTGGCCGGTGTCGCCTACGGCCGCGAGATCGTCGTGCGCCGCCTCCAGGAGGTCGGCTGCGACGTCTACGGGCAGGACGAGCTCCTGGTCACGGCCCCGTCCTGGCGGCCCGACCTCAACGAGCCGAACGACCTCGCCGAAGAGGTCATCCGGCTGGAGGGTTACGAGAACCTCCCCTCCACGCTCCCGACGCCGCCGTCCGGCCGCGGGCTCACCGACCGCCAGCGGCTGCACCGCCGGGTCGGCCGGGCACTGGCCGGCGCCGGATACGTCGAGGCGCTGAACTACCCGTTCACCGGCGAGGCGGTCCTGGACCAGCTGGGCCTGGACGCGGACGACGCCCGCCGCCGTACGGTCAGGCTCGTCAACCCGATCTCCGACGAGGAGCCGTCGCTGCGTACCACGCTGCTGCCGGGCCTCCTCGGCGCGCTGCGGCGCAACGACGGCCGCGGCAGCCACGACCTCGCGCTCTTCGAGACCGGTCTGGTCTTCAGGCCGACCGGCCAGGAGACGAAGCCCGTCCGGCTGCCCGTCGACCGGCGTCCCTCCGACGAGGAGATCGCCTCGCTCAACGCCGCGCTGCCGCGTCAGCCGCGCCACGCCGCGGTCGTCCTGGCGGGCGCCCGCGAGCAGGCCGGCTGGTGGGGCAAGGGCCGCCCGGCCGACTGGGCGGACTCCGTCGAGGCCGCCCGCACCATCGCCCGTGAGGCCGGTGTCGACCTCACGGTCCGCGCCGACCAGCACGCGCCGTGGCACCCGGGCCGCTGCGCCGCGCTGTACGTCACGGTCAACGGTGAGGAGACCCTCTTCGGTCACGCCGGCGAGCTGCACCCGCGCGTCATCAAGGAACTCCACCTGCCCGAGCGCACCTGCGCCATGGAGGTCGAGCTCGACGTCCTGGAGCAGGCCGTGGACGGCGCCCTCCAGGCGCCGCGGATCTCCACCTTCCCGGTGGCGACCCAGGATGTCGCACTGGTCGTCGGCCAGGACGTGCCCGCCGCCGACGTGGAGCAGGCGCTCCGCGCGGGCGCGGGTGAACTCCTTGAGTCGCTGCGGCTGTTCGACGTCTTCACGGGCGAGCAGATCGGCGAGGGCCGCAAGTCCCTGGCGTACGCGCTGCGTTTCCGTGCCGCGGACCGCACGCTGACCGTCGACGAGGCGAGCGCCGCCCGGGACGCGGCCGTGGCACTGGCCGCCGAGCGTACGGGTGCGGTGCTGCGCGGCGCGTAACAGCGCACCCGCACAGTGAGGAGGGGCGTATCCGGCCACCGGATACGCCCCTCCTGTGTGCTCGCCCGGGGCGGGGGACCGCACGCGGGATCCGGCAGGCCCGGGGAACCCGGTTCCCGGCCGCTCCCGCAGCCACCCTCCGATCCGTGGGCAGTGGGTCGTGCGATCCGGCGCCGTCCGCGCTGCCACGGAGTGTCGGGCAGGTCGGCAGAGCGGACGGCGCGGGTGCGGGTCGTCGTGCTGTACGAGGGGGAGCAGACGACCCGGCCGCCTCTTGCGAGGGACTTATTCAAGCGATCCGCGGACCGGTGCGACAGCGTGCGCAGCGGGACGGTTCGGGCATTCCGTTCACACCCCGTGTGAATCGTGCTCCACTGGGGCGACACGTCCAGGCGTGCCGACCCTTCGGAGGGGGCGATGGGGGCAATGGAGCCCAACACTCTGCTAGAGGCTCTGATCGACGAGGCGGGCTTCTCCCGGGCCGGGCTCGCCGCGCAGGTGAACCAGGCCGGCCGTACCCGGGGGCTGGGTCTGCGCTACGAACACACCGCCGTCGCCCGCTGGCTGAAGGGCCAGCGGCCGCGCGGCCAGGCACCCGACCTGATCTGCGAAGTGCTGGGGAACCGGCTGCGCAGGGCCGTCTCGCTCGACGACATCGGTCTGGCGGCCCGCGGAGCCCACACGCCCGTGCAGGGTTCCTCGCTCACCGGTTTCGTCGAGCGGGCCACCGCCGTGTGGCGCTCCGACGAACAGCAGCGCCCGCACGTGGTCGCAGCCCCGGCCGTCACGGGAACCACCGCGGTGATGCCCGTCTGGGAGTGGGAGAACCCGCCGGAGGACGCCGACGTGTCCCGTACCGGCCCGCACCGGGTCGGCCCGGCCGACATAGCAACACTGCGGGCCGCCCGCGCCCACTACGAACTGATGTACCGCAAGGCGGGCGGAATCGCGACGCGTGCGCGCATCGTCGGCTTCCTCAACAGCGGGACCGCTCCGCTGCTGCGCGGCGGCTACAGCGATGCGATGGGGCGGCAACTGCACCGGGCGGCGGGCGCCCTGGTGGCTGTGGCGGGCATCTGCGCGTACGACTCCGACGCGCACGGGCTCGCCCAGCGCTACTTCCACCAGGCACTGAGGCTGGCCAAGGCGAGCGGGGACCGGGGGCTCGGCGGCTATGTGATCGCCCTGCTGGTGAACCAGTCGCTGTTCCTCGCCGAATACCGGCAGTCCGTCGCCTTCGCCGAGGCGGCGCTGCGGGCCGCCGGACGCGACATCACCCCCGCACTGGCGGCGGACCTCCATGCGATGCAGGCCAAGGCGTACGCCCATCTCGGCGACGGACCGAGCGCGTTGAGATGCATCGGCCGCGCCGAGTCCGAGGCCCAACGGATCAGACCCGGCCGGGAACCGGACGAGACGGGCTATGTGCAGCCGGGTCTGGTCGACGTCCAGGTGGCGGAGGCCCTGCTCGGCCTCGGGGACCTGCCGGCGGCCAGGGAGCACGCCGCGGCCGCGGTGCGGACCCCCGCGCACGACCGGGGCCGGGTCCACCGGCTGGCGATGCTGACCACGATCGAGCTGCGGCAGGGCGAGGCCGACCGGGCCGCGGTCACGGCGGCGGAGATGGCGGAGCGCGCCAGGGGCATGGAGTCGCAGCGGCTGCGCGACCGGCTGCGGGCCGTGCGCGGACACCTGATCGCAAGCGGGAGCGCCGAGGCGGAACGGGCAGCGGATCTCGTCGACGGTGCGCTGCGCGTACCGCTGTGAGTCGGGGTCTGCTGCGATATGGCCACCTACGAGTCAGAAGGTGGCAGAACTGTGCAGTGGACGAATCTAAACGAACAGACTGTGTACGAGAATCGCTGGTTCCGGGTCAATCTGGCGGATGTCGTACTCCCCGACGGTCACCACCTCGACCACTTCGTGATCCGGCTCCGTGCCGTCGCGGCGGCCACGGTCGTCAACGAGGCGAACGAGGTCCTGCTGCTCTGGCGCCACCGGTTCATCACCGACAGCTGGGGCTGGGAGATCGCGGCCGGAGTGGTCGAGGAGGGCGAACAGCCGGCCGCCGCGGCCGCCCGGGAGATGGAGGAGGAGACCGGCTGGCGCCCCGGCCCGCTGCACCCGCTGCTGACCGTGGAGCCGTCGAACGGGCTCACCGACGCCAGGCACCACTTCTACTGGGGCGAGGAGGCCGGCTGGACCGGTCACCCCGTCGACGGCTTCGAGTCCTCGCGCCGTGAGTGGATACCGCTCAAGCTGGTGCCCGACATGATCGCCCGGGGCGAGGTCCCGGCCGCGGGGATGGCCGCCGGGCTGATGATGCTGCACCACTTACGGCTGGGCTGACCGTTCAGCCGGCGTGCGAGGGGCCGACGGCCCCTCGCACGCGAGGGCGGGCGGGATCAGGCGTACGGGTAGAACCCCGACCCCGTCTTGCGCCCGAGCCGGCCCGCGTCCACCATGCGCTGGAGCAGCGGGGGAGCGGCGTACAGGGGCTCCTTGTACTCGGCGTACAACTGGTCGGCGTTGCGCGTAGCCCTGTGACCTGCTGTTTCGTCGGTTGTGTGGTGGCTTTGCCAGAGACAGGGACTTCTCAGGGACTTTCGATCCTGCATCACACGAGCCACCTATCCATCGCGGCCAGTCCGCGCTTGCCTGCGCCAGGCATGAAGTGAGCGTAGTAGTCGAGCGTGCCCTTCGGGGAGGAGTGCCCCAGCCAGGTCGCCACGCTTACGATGGACTCGCCGGCCTCCAACTGCACACTCGCGAAGGTATGGCGCAGGACGTGGAACATGTCCGGCCGTGAGCGCTCGTAGACGGGGTGGAGGCGGACGCGGGAACCGTAACTCTCCGCCTTCTCGCCGACCTGGCGCAGAACTCCTGCGGCTACGAGAGCGGGCTTCCAGCTGCGCTCGTTCCAAGTCCCGGGATTGATCCGAAGCCCGTGGGAGGTGCTCAGCACGAGTCGCAGGGTGATCGGCTTGCGCTGACGCTCTTCCAACTCGGTCGTCGGCGTCTCAGGATTACGCCACGGCAGGGTGCACTCGACCGGCGGGAAGAGCTGGACGTGGAGCCGGACGCGGCGGGCGAGGTTCGGCGGAAGGGGGACATCACGGGTCTTTCGGCCCTTGGGGAGGCAGAAGTACGGCCGCCCTTTCCCGTCCCAGCGGAGCTGGCGCCGTATGTGGACCACCTCCGCCCTGAAGTCGAAGTCCTCTTCCGCGAGGCCGAGCGCCTCGCCTTGGCGAACTCCGAGTGCGAGCCCAAGGTCCACGGCGATCCGGTACCGCTCCTGTAGGCCCTCCCGCACCGCGTCGACTGTGGTTCGAGACCACGCCTTCGCCTTCTTGTCGACCGGCTTGGGCCGTTTGATCGATCGGTGCACAGCGACGGGGCTCTTCAGTAGACGCTTGTCATCAACTGCGGCATTCAGGATGGTGGTGAGGTGTATCCATATGATCTCGGCGGAAGACTCCTCGACTCGAGAGAGCAAGTCGGCCTTGAACCGGCGAAGGGCCGAGGCGTCGATCTCGCGCAGAGGATACGAGCCGAGCAGGGGAATCAGGTGGTTCCAGATCCGGCTCCGCATGGGACCCGCAGTTGACGGCTCATCCGTTCGACTGGGCCACCAGTGGTCGGCGATGTAATCGGCGAGCAAGATGGCACCATTCCGTGGGTCGACGAAGTCGCCCCTGCTGGAGTCCGTCTGGGCTTCAGCGAGCCAGCGCTTGGCGTCTTCGCTCGTGTCGAAGGACCTGTCCTGGATACCAGGAATGCCCTTGACACGGTACCGCTTCCCCTTCCCTCATATGGAAGTACGCTCTCGCTTGCCGGTCGTCCTGTCCGGTCTCTTCTTGAGCCAACGATCCTCGATGTAGCCCGCCACGAGGGCCTCCTGCCTGTGCGAATGATGCGTTCCGGGTGCTTGACGGTGTTGGGAACGCTTCTTCGCGACAGGTCATATCCCGCTGCGGCAGGTGGAATTGATGTCGAGTTGATGTCGATGCTCTGTGCTGCCGTGGACGTCACGATGTGCGACGCAGCGGCTTGCGGTTCAGTGGATTCAAAGCAGGGTTCGATCGAGAGTCCGCCCCTTCCTGCCGGTCCACCCACTCGTCAAGCGCGGAAATCCTGTACATCACGCGTCGGCCCATCTGGAAGCTGGGCGGCCCTTGTCGGCGATGGCGCCACACGTAAAGGGTGTTGGGAGAGATGCCGAGATAGACCGCCGCTTTGTGCAACGTGAGGAATGCCATTTCGGGCATGCAGTTCTTGCTCTCGTCCATGGTGCGCACCTGTCTGTCGAATCGACCGACTGCAAGAGTCCCTGACGAGTCGCGGTTTGGGCGTACCGTGCTTTTGTGGTAAGCGGGGGTCTCATATTTCTAGTTCGATGCGGTTCACATGCTTCGCCCAAGCGTCGAGCAAAGTCCTGCCCAGCATCGTTACGCCTGGGCCCTGGCGAACTCAGCCGTTTTCCGCGCCTTGGATCGCCGCCGGCCGCTCGGCCACGGAGGAGACCGGCGGGTCGTTCCACCCGGGCACCGACGATGTACTCGCTATATCGACGCGCACGGTCTGGTTCCCGGCGATGCCCAGCCACAGCCCGTCCGCGCGCAGGGCGGCGAGGCTGTCGCGGACGTCGGGGTACTCGGGCTGCCCTGCCGCGGCGCGCCTCTCGCGCTCGTCGTTGAGATCGAAGCCGGGCCGGAACTCCTGGAACACCTTCCGGTAGTCCAGCCCGCGCGTGATCACCGCTGTCAACGTGTGTGCCGAGGCATCCCCGGGCGTTCCTATTTGTCGGCTGAAACCTGGCCCGACGCGCGGGCCGCCCCCGTGGGAGACGGCCGCCGGAACGAACTCGCGCTCAGGACGACATGCAGCATCGGGCCGTCCTGGAGCCAAGTCCGTTCCCGTGCCTGAGAGGGGAACACCCCGGCCCCGGCCTACCGATGCCGCCAGATCTGTCGGAGTTTCAGGACCTCCCGCGCCCAGTGGGCCGCCAGCTCCTCTTCGGGGATCCGCGGACGGTGGAGGCTGAACCGGACGTGCGGATACAGCCAGTGCTGCGAGATGTCCGCACTCGCCATCAGCGTGGTCAGCAACGGCTCATCCTGTGGCGTGTCCCGGTCGACCGCGACAAGGAGTTCACCCTGGTCATCGGGGTGCAGATGGGGCAGCGGCTCCTTCAGCCGCGCTCGCAGGTCTCCCCAGGTCAGAACCGCACCTCCTGCGCGAGCGGCGTCCATCAGGACCTCGCGGGCCGGAGCGGCCAGCCGCTCGACCGCCGCGAGAGACAACCGTTCTGGCCGCGATGAGGCCTGGCCAGCGGCGGTTTCAGCGGCGGCGCCGGGACGCCGCCTGGCCGTACGGTCCGGCGCGGCTTCACGACGGGCCGTAGTTTGCTCTCTGAGCGATCGCTGCCGCAGGCGCGCTTCCCAACCAACGAGGCGCTTTTCATCCGCTGAGGGTAGGGGCGCGTCCATCTTGTGCCGCAGTTCTCGCACCGTGTCGAGTACGAGCCCGATCTCCGACACCGTCGCCGTGCTACGGGTCATGTCCAATTTCGTGAACAACTGCCTGATCGACTTCAGCACGGGCACGGTTTCGGGGCGTGCCCGGTGTGCGCCGCACCAAGCTTTGACTTCTCGCATGAACGGGGTGAATCGCTCCCGGTCCTCCGGAGCGAGGTGGCGTGCGTACAGCGGGCCAGCGAGTCTGCGCGCGGCTTCGACCGATTCGAGGTCGTCTGCCTCCCGCGCTGCCTCGATCTCGCTGACCAGCCAGATGAAATCGGCGAGTGCCGCAGTCTGATCGCTGCCGTTGTTCTTCAACCTCTCTGCTTTTTCCCTCGCAGGGGCAGGTCGGGCCGATTGCTCCGCAGCCGTCTGCGCAGCGTGCAAACGATGTTCGAGATCGCTGAAGCTGTCTGAGAGGTCCTGTGTCAGCGCTTCGGAAGACAGCCGGCGAAGGGCGTTGACATGCTCCAGGGCGCTCCGGAGCCGCTCCGCTTCTCTGGGATCGCCGGGGGAGGGCAAGGTCTCGAAGACTGTGCGCATGGATTCGAGCGCTTCCTCGGACTCCCGTGCCTTGATCCAGGTACGCATCTCGTCCCTCAGGACTCGTGCCCGCAGTTTCGTCTGCGCGGACGCCTTGCTGCCGGCGAGAGCAATCGCCTCCCGCTCGAAGCGGCGTACAGAGGTGACGTCCCCGGACGCCTTGGCTGCGATGAAGGCTTCACTCATTCGCGGCAGGAGTGATGCTGACTGATCCGTGCTGTGCGCTGCCTCGAGATGTTCGGTCGGAGGAGACTCGGGCCACTCCGGTGGGTGAGGGGCAGCTGGCGGTGCGAGAGTAGGAGGATGAACGGCTGAAGCCTGAAGCTCAGGGACTTGGCCGACCAAGTCTTCAAGATTGCGCAGCAACTGCCTGCTGGTCTCGCGCCATCGGCGGAGTGCGTGGGCGTCCTTGCAGGCGTCGGTGTAGTGATGGAGATGAGTTGCCCCCGCTTTGAGGGAAGTGGTGAGGCGTGCGGCCCGATCTCCTTCCCCACGAGCTGCGATTTGGCGCACCTCTTCGATCTTCTCGCGCAGGAGCCGCATCTTCTGGCTCGCGTCTTCCCGATTGGCTTCATTCGGCGGACGCGTGTTCATGGCAGAGATGGGGGGAGATTGCGCGTTCAGGGGCGAGGTGTTGCGTTGCTCGTAGAAGGTGTGGAGTCGGCGGATCGCTTCCGTACTCCATCGCTGAAGCTCGGCTTCAGACACAGGGGCATCAATACCGAGGGCCCGTAGAACCGCACTCAGGTAGGGCAACTTCTTCTGCCCCCGGGTGCCAGGACCAGCACGCTCAAGGGCACCGCGTTCTCGTTCACTGGGTGATCTGCTTCCACGAGCAGATTGCGCAGTGAGTTGTCTGAGAGATGACGCAGCCCAGGGTCGATCCGTTGGGCGAGTTGTTGCCACGTGGTCGTACCGCCCCTGCGTGCGACCATGACTAACAACGGCTAACACAATGAGGTGGATCGGTCCTGCTGACCGTGTCCGCGTCAGAGATTCAGCGTTGTTCGGGCATGGGGACTTCGCCGTGGATCGTGTCGGATGGCCTGTGGGAGCGGATAGAGCCGCTG